>CAYWNI010000176.1:0-6859 GCA_964459525.1 uncultured Lentimicrobiaceae bacterium
TTGGTGAGCACAAAAACTTTGAGGCCGTTGCCACTTGGGCTGATAAAAGAAGCGTAAGTGGTGGGAAGTTCGTCAGTAGCTTTTTTTAGAGAGTGTAAATTTTCGCCAACATTATCGAAGTCGAGACAGATCACCGGGTTGTAGGTTTGTAAATTTTCCAGCTTTCGTTTTTGGGAAAAGACCCCTGAAGGCGTGAAAGCAGGGAGTGTTTTTTTAAGTTTGTCGGCTTGGTCTTTTTGACCTAGCTGGGCAAGCTGCCTAATTTTGTTGATTTTAATTTCAAGCTTGTTGGATTTGATAGAAGTAAGCACTTCGTGAAGCGGCAAAACCCCTTGGTGGTTAGCAAAATTGCTGAACACGGTTGTTTGATGGTCAATCATAAAGGTTAATTTTTTGTAAGACGGATAAAATAGGAACTATAATTTTAGGGTGATTTCATATGGTATTAAACCATAAAAAACCCACGGAAAAAATGTAAGTAAGCAGAGCCGGCAGCAAAAAACAGAAGAGGCAGCAAGGTTGTAGTTTGGCGAAATAAAAATTGCACTAAATTTTTCAATAAAGAACAAGCTTATTTGCCCTATTTTGGAAATAGATGTTTATTTATAGTAAGCACATAATACAATAAAATGGTGTTAAATTAATACTTGTTAAGGTTGTAACAGGCCAGAATAAACCCAAAATACTGCATAGATACTATGTTTGGATTTGAGTTCATATTCTAAGCTGTTCAAATATAGGTAAAATATTCATAATCATGCACACCATTTAGAACAGAATGATGCAATTTGTTTGAATTTGAATATTAATAAGCAGATATTGATTATTTGTATACAAATAGCGATAAAATACAAAATAAATGCAAAAAATATTTTGTAATATAAATGATATGTTGTATTTTAGCTGTATCTATTTGACACAAAACATGACTAATAATCGGTTTTTGAGACTGGAAAACAATTTATAAATAAAACAAAGAGTTATGCAACTAGCCACATTAGAAGACCTGGAACAATGGAAAAACGAGATCGTACGTGAAGTTACTAACCTGATCAAGGGCGAAATCCCACAGCCTGAAAAGTGGGTAAAATCTGGGCGAGCCAAAGAGATTTTGGGATGTTCGCCAGGCACGTTACAGAATTTGCGGCAGAATGGAACGTTGGAATTTAGCAAGGTCGGCGGCACGTTGTACTATAGCATGGAATCGATTGTAAACACATTGAATGTAAACAAGCGAAATGTCGTTTAGCATTTAGGCTTGTATAAAGATACGGTAGGCTGACACAGGAAATCGTCTACTAATTTTGGAGCAATCTACCCCGGAAGCAGGAAATCCGGGAGTAGGTTGTTCTTTTTTTTGAGGTTGAGAGCGCGCTGGCACCCTCAATGGCTGAGGTCACATAACTTTTTTGAGTTTTGTCACGGGGTTCATTTTGGCTTTTAGGGCCTTCATGTCGTTGGAGATTTTGGTATCGACCACTTTGGAGTAGATTTGGGTGGTTTTGATGGAGTTGTGACCAAGCATTTTGGAGACAGTTTCGATGGGAACACCGTTGGCAAGGGTGATGGTGGTGGCAAAGGTATGGCGAGCCAGGTGCATGGTTAGGTTTTTGGTGATACCGGTGATGTCGCCTATTTCTTTAAGGTAACCATTCATGCGCTGGTTGGTGTTGACGGGCAGGAGCTTTCCTTTGGCGAGGGTTTCGGGATCGTCTTTGTATTTGTTGATGATGTCCAGGGCTTGTGGAAGTAGAGGGATGGGGCTGCGTCCGTCAGTTTTCTTGCGGTTGATGATGATCCATTTTTCGCTGTCGATGCCGATGGAGATGTCGGCAGGGGAGAGGGCTTCGACGTCGGCTTGGGAAAGACCTGTATAACAGCAAAAAACAAAGATGTCGCGAACTTTTTGAAGACGCCCTACAGTAATTTTTTTGGTTTCAATTTTTAGGAGTTCTTCGGCATTTAAGTAGCCCCTGTCGGTTGGTTTATAGGTACAGTGATATTTTATGAAGGGATCGCGTTGTAACCATTCATTAGCAAGTGAGATATAGGCCATTTTTTTGAGGTGAACCATGTATTTGTTAGTGGTGTTGTGTCCGCAATGATGGACAGTTTTAAGGTAAACCTCAAATTTTGTGATAAATGCGTAGTTGAGCTCTTCGAGCAGTATATCACTTTTACTGTATTGGTAAGCCAGATATTCTTTGATGCGTTTGAAGGAAACCATGTAACGCTTATATGTACCGGGAGCTACATCGAAATTGACCCTTTTCTCTAAGTCGGCATTGTGGTATTGGAAGACGTTTAACAGTGTGTATTTTTTCTCTGTTTTTCCGGTTAGCTTTTCTTTGAGGGCATCAAGGGTAATTTCTTTGCCCAGGCTTTCGAGGATATTGTATTGGCGTTGAATTTTACTTTTAAGGCCATCAAGGTAGTTGTTTAGGATGATGGTGTCGTCGCTAGTGCCTTTTGCGCGTCCAAGTTTTGTGTCCCAAGATAGGGGGTCAATAAATCTGTGCGTTGATAATTCTGTTCGACTGGAGTCGAGAATTAGCCGGAGATTAATGGGGCAAAGCCCTTTTTTGTTGGCTTTGCTTTTTTTGATACGGAAAGTGATGTACATCGAATGTTCCATAGTGCAGTGAATTTTAAAGGGAAAATGGGTCCCTTTGAGTTTATAAATATACGAAATTCAAAGCAATTACGGGTCAAAAAAAGTAAATTTTATTACTGGATATCAGTATTATAACCGTGAAAAGGGGCCCATTTTGGTTTTTGAAAATGGGTCCCTTTTGGGTCCCTTTCAGACTGCAATATTTGATTTATTTTGCGGGGGTAAAAAAAGAAAAACCGCTAAATATCAACATTTTAGCGATTTTTATTGCTGATTATCAGCGTTTTAGTGACCCTACCGGGATTCGAACCCAGATCATCAGAACCGGAATCTGACATTCTATCCATTGAACTATAGGGCCAATTTGGAAGTGCAAATAAACGAAAAAAACAGTTAACAGAACAATTATTTATCCATTGGGCTGGATGAAATTTGAAACCTGCCATTGAATTAATCCTATTGAGTAGGAGGGTGAATACGGTTGCTGTTGTTTAACGACCGAAGGATTTGTTCTTCTTTGTCTCCTGTTACCTTATCTATTTTGGGAGCCTTCTTCTTCTTGTCGATACATAAATACACGGTTGTGCTATATTTGGGAGGTTCCAGTATTTCAGTTGTTTCTATACCATTTTGTGCTCTTAAAACAATTTCGGGCGAAGCAGTTGTGTCTAATTGTGTTTCAAACCACGTTGATTTCTCCAATCTGCAAACTTGTTTGCCATTAATCATGAGGTCGAGCGGATGATCTGTTGCGTTAAAATCAGATCCGTAAAATATAACGCGTGTAAACCCTTTGTTTACGACTGGAAACCCTTCATCATCTGATTCTTTGTATACAAACTCGCCTGACACAATATCCAGTCTCACCTTTGATTTTCCAGTAGTGGCAGCAGCAATAGAACTGCCAATTAAACCTCCCCAAATTGCAGCATTCATCATTTTGTCGTCGTCATATACCTTAAGTTCAATATAATAACCGAGCTCGTCAATCTCAAACGGGATAAATTTATTATCCACATTCACATAGCTTACGCGACCGTCAGAAAACCCCCAGATATCTTTTATCTTTTTACCTGTATTTGTTTCAAAAATGTCGGCACTCTTTATCTCAATCGTGTTTTCGCTATTTGTTTTTGTCTTAAGTTCAACAGTAAACGCTGTTTGCGTGTCTGGATTGTTACTTTTGAAGTGATAAAAAGTGTTGTACAATCCTTTTTCTGAGCGATCGATCGCTAGCAGTTTTTTAATGTGTTCTTCGTCAATTAATGGTTTCTGGTAAAGATTACTTTTCGAAATGGTGTCGTTTACAAGCCTGTTTTCATAGGAGGCTACATAAAAAATATCAAAGCATTCTGATATCGCTTCGCCGATTAATTCAGGCTGATGTTTTGTCACACCCATTGCGCCAGCGTAGCTTTTGACGGCGTGACATGTGAATTTCTCAACAAAAAAATCACCTTCTTTGTAAATAAACGACAACCCCACTTCTGCGTTAGCAGACTCATTAACGCCATTGTATTTTTCAGAAATCTCAATTTCATTAATTCTCACCACCAATGCGTGCCCATTCATTTTATCAGCTATGTTGTTTTTCAGAAAGGCACTTACCTCCATACCAATATCTTGCGAAAATACGGCGGGTTCTGCGTGGTAATCAATCGATTTTTGAATAGATCCTATAAAATATGGGTTGCCAGTTGCATTGGTGACCTCTTGAATATAATATCCGAAATTGTAAATATCAACTTTAACATCATCCAATGAAACCGTATGCTCGGCATTGACATGAAAGGCATAGCAAAAAATGAAAAAGTTCAGAAGGACAATGCTACGTATGTTCATTTCGTTTTGAAAGCAAAGTTATTGAATCTCCAATACATTCAACGTAATATGTGGCGGGAATCGAAAAAACCACCCCGAAAGGTGGTTTTTAATTCTAATCTATAGCTCCTGTATGTCTGCTAGAAGGCTGCTCTCAGCGAAAGAATAAAGTTCCTGCCGGGAGCTACAAGTCCGCTGCTGTATGTCCTATAGCGGATATCACCCAAATTTTCAACGCCTGCACTAACTGAAAAATTATCGTTGAGTTGGTACATGGTTTTGATGTTGAAGGTTGTCCATGCCGGGCTGTAGGGATTTCCGTTGGCATCGGCAGCATACATATATTCCTTGCTTTTTTCCTCTTCGGGCAAATTATTGTAACTAACCTCACCACTGTATTGGCTGTAAAAATCAATTTTCAATCTTTCCCAGCTGTATGTAAGATGGGTTATACCAAACCAGGGAGCTGCATGGCGCATTGGGCTTGTGGTACCGTCCTCGAGTTCTTCTTCGCCCTTTTGGTAGCTAAACTGACTCGATGCACCAAAACCTGATCCAAAATTTAGCTCAAGTCCTAATTGAACGCCATACACGTTCGCGCTGGCTGCATTCTGTACAGCCTGAACACGACTCATCTCTCCATCGTACATAATGCTGTCTTGGCCGTTTAGTGTATAGTCACGGCGAACCAAAGCATTGTCAAGCAAAGTATAGTAAGCAGTTAGGTCTACTTTGGCCATTTTCCCAAAAACATGCGCAATGCCTATCTCACCGTTGTAGGCGTACTCTGACTTTAGATCGGGATTAGGAATAACCACAGCACCGGGTTCTGAGTCGAATACTTTGCCCAGATCATCAACGTTGGGCGCTCTAAATCCTGTGGATAGATTCACCGTCATTGTCCAGTTTTGGTTAGGGTTATACACCAGCCCAATATTGCCGGTTAGTGCGCCGTCGCTGAGGTTTGCATCGGTATATGGAAACGGAAAAAAAGGGGTATTGTTGGTGAAATCAGCCTTCATACTAAACTGATTATAGCGTGCTCCAGTTTGCACCAAAAATTGATTGTTGAAACGGTGCTGAAAACTGACGTATGCGGCATAAGACGACCAAGTAGATTTTGGGTAGCGCGAAGGGCCGATATAAACGCTGTTGTTGCTAATGTCTTCGTCAAGCCCCGTAGAGGTAACATCGTTAATAACGGCTTCCAGTCCATAAAACAACTGATTGTTTTCGCCAAAGTTTTTTAAAAAATCAGCATTCGCCGACCAGGCTCCAACTTTTTCTGTTCTATGATAACGTATTGTCTTTTGAAAATCACGGTCAATGCGGCTTTCTTCAAAAAATTGATAGGCTAGCCTAATTGTCATGAAATCATAAAGTTGTGTCGGTTTGGTATGCGACACCGAAAAATTTTGCATCATCCATTTTTGTGGACCGTAATACCATTCGGCACTGCGTGGAAGTCCATCTTTGGTGCGAAGTAGTCTGTCGTAGCGAGCGTAGTCGCTGGTGGCCGAATAATGAAAACCATATTGAATTTCCCAGTTTTTATTGGGTTTGAAAGCAATTTTTTGCATCAAATTCATTTGGTTGTAACCCGTAGGTGTTTGTATCTGTGGGTCGTCATTAGATACAACGACATCCTCATTGTCAACGCGTTTCACGTACCAGTTTCGCAAATACTCATCCGGGCCATAGCTGCCCATGCGCAAGTCGCCATAACTATTGCTTGAAAAGCTCGTAACCGAAGCCCATTTTTTCCAGCCAACATGCACATGAAAATGTCCTGTTTTTTCGCTGTTGGCTGAGGAGTAACGCATTACGGCACTTCCACTGATGAGTGTCTGATCTGTTACGGTGTATTCAGGCAAAAGGGTTTGGAAACTCATTACGCCACCAATTGCATCGCTACCATAAATGAGGCTAACTGGTCCAAAAATCACCTCGGTATTTTCGAGTGAATACGGGTCGAGAGAGATTACATTTTGGAGATTTCCACTTCTGAAAATGGCCGTGTTCATGCGAACGCCATCAACGGTGTATAGTAATCTGTTTGTTGAAAACCCCCGAATCATAGGACTACCGCCACCTTGCTGGCTTTTTTGCATAAAAACCTCTCCTGATCCTGCCAGAAGATCGGCAGCAGTTTGTGGATTTTGCAATGCTGCCTCACGTGGCGAAATCGTAAGAATACGTGCCGGTATCTCGCGCAAATCTTGTCGCCAGCGTGTAGCAGAAACCACCACTTGGTCGAGGCTAATAAATCCTTGGGGCATGGCTAGGATAAAATTTTTATCGACTATTTCTTTGAAATTAAGTTTAATGGTTTGGTATCCAAGAATTTGTTAATTTAATTATTTTTTATGATTTGCATTCGTCTGTTCTACTTTCACCTTTTTTTTTGTATTTTTCATTATTTTT
>CAYWNI010000177.1:0-6857 GCA_964459525.1 uncultured Lentimicrobiaceae bacterium
CCATCTTTTGTTCTTCTAATACCTGATTCAGCAATGTTGTAGTTAGAGCAGATTACATCAACATCAACATCTCCAAGACTTTGAAGCCACGTTAAAGTAAATGTCAAATCGCTTATTCCATCACCATCCGTATTGCCAAGAGCATTTGGTTGACTCCCCAAGGCAGTTTGACGCAATTGAACAGCAATATAATCATAATCATCAAGATAAGTCCTCATTTCAAATGTTTGTGAAAACATAGGAGATGTGATTATAATGAAACCAATTAAAAGTATTAATATCTTTTTCATAATTATTTATTAGTGGTTTTTTATAAAATTCTATTTAATCAGGCAAATTAGCACTAAGCGTAGTTGACATTTCTGAAACACCTCCAACATTATCAAGTATTATTACTCTGTCAGAGCCGCCACCATTATAAACAATATTACCATCCATGTTTATATCGTTACCGGAATATACCCCAGAAATAACCGTAGACATTTCTGAAACACCTCCAACAGCATCAAGAATTTCAACTCTATCAGAATTACCTCCATTATAAACAATACTTGCATCTCCGTTGGCATTGCCAGACCATAATCCAAATATTTCCGAATCAGTTTCAACTTCTAACATAGCGGTATTGCTTGCCCCACTTTGCCATGCAGCTGACTGGGAATTGGTAAAATTAACAACAGGTGCACCCATTAATTCAACAACAGCATTTGTAACAACACCTAAATGATTACGGTGTTTTACAGCCACAAAATAGGTTCCAGAAAATCCTGTTACTTTCATATTTGAGCCATCTTCTTCAATAATCTGTCCGTTAACATCAACTAGTTTTGCATATGTTTTGGTAACTGATGAACGGTTCGAAGAATTTCGAAGTTCAACTTTTACCCAATCCACAGCGGTTGCCGGAAGGCTGGTAACTGTAACTCCAACACCATATGGATCGCTTAAGGGAATTAAACTTGCAGTATTGAGTTTTTTGTCCATATTAACACCGTTCCATGCTGCTGCTAGTATTACTTTAAGGTCTAGTCTCATTTCTCCGTAGTAATCATCGCCAACCATAAAAGTACCAACTGATGTGATTCCAGTTGTACTTCTTGAATAGGGACCTGAACCCGCATCGCCAGAAGCACTCCAAGCAACATCTATACCTTCGTCCGTTGTAAATCCAACACAACTTTTCGTAGGATCAAAATCTGATAATTCTTCCCCGGAATTCCACTGAGTAGTCACAGTTAAATCTGAACCATCGGGAACAGCTTCACTCACTACCCAAGAACGGTCTACGATATGAGTAGTACCAGTAAAACTATCTGGAAGCCCCTCCTTAGCAACAACACCATAGGTATCAGATGTTCCCGCATTTGTTAAAGTAACGGGATTAAAAGTAGCCGTTCCAACAGGAAAAATAACTGCGGTTCCTTCTACAACACTTTTTAAAGCTCCATCACCATTGGTTTGAACATATTTATCTGCTGAAAAACCAGTAGCCGCAGATGTTAGCGTTAAATCAAACTCATTTAAGGTGAACAACCCATCAGTAAAAGTTAATGTGCCATTAATAGTTTGGTCGTGACCTGTACTTGTTTTAATAGATACACCTGCAGAATTATCAATTTCTACCGTTCCATAAAAGGCAGCATCAAAATCACCGTAAATTTCCTGTGCAGAACTACCATTAAATTTTACTATCCCATCTGAAAGGGGATTCATTAAACCAGAAGTATTATTCTGTAAATGACCCTTTATTTCGACTGTACCTTCATTATTGGTAATACTTCCTCCATTGTTGGTTACATTATTTGCAACCACAACAGAACCACCATTGACTACTAATTGAGAGCCTGTGGACAAGACCAATTGTGCGTAACCGAAAGAAACACCCCAGAAAAGGAATGCGAATAAGAGAACTTTTTTCATAAAGCCAACATTTTATTTAGTTAAATAACTAACAAAAGGTAGGAAATTTGGTCAGCTTTATTGCGAACAAAGATAAGTACATTTGAAACCGTTTTGCAAGTAAATTGCAAAATAAAATCAAATATATTTTTTAATACTTTGATTTTTAATAAATTATAAACCTAGTTTTAGCGGATTATTGGTTCATTTTAATCAAATATCAGGTTCAGAACCAAAATTAAAGGGGTTTTCAGAAGAATAAATGGAAATGAAAAATCCGGTATCGATAGCAGTTAGATTTTTAGTAAAGGTAGTAAGTTTTATACAGTTCCGATAGGATGCTATCAATACCAGATTGAAAGGGCAAAACTATATAGATTTAGTCTAAATAACAAGAAGAAAAGCAAAAAAAAATCAAAATAAATGCATAAAGCACCTAATCAGATGTTTATTCTGACCAGATGCTTTAACTAATTCAACTTTTATTTACTATCTTGCTTCGATAAGCAGGTTTAGCATTTGAATTCCGGCATCGGGGATTACTGTTCCGGGGCCAAAAACGGCCACAACGCCAGCATCGAACAGGAATTGGTAGTCTTGTGTTGGGATTACACCCCCTACTATCACCATAATGTCTTCACGTCCGAGCTTTTTCAACTCTTCAATAACTTGCGGAACGAGGGTTTTATGGCCGGCTGCAAGACTGGAAACGCCTAGCACATGCACATCATTTTCAACTGCCTGGCGGGCGGCTTCGGCTGGTGTTTGAAACAACGGCCCTATATCTACATCAAACCCAATGTCGGCATAGCCTGTTGCCACTACTTTAGCGCCCCGGTCGTGGCCATCCTGACCCATTTTGGCAATCATAATACGTGGTCGTCGGCCTTCGAGTTCGGCAAATTTATCGGCCAGTTCACGGGCTTTTTTAAAGGAGTCATCGTCGCCAGCTTCGTTGGCATACACTCCTGATATTGATCTAATCACAGCTTTATACCTCCCCATAATTTTTTCGCAAGCATACGAAATCTCTCCCAGACTTGCACGGTTTTTAGCGGCTTCAACGGCTAGTTCAAGCAGATTACCTTTTCCAGTTTCGCAGGCAATTGTAATTTTTTCCAACGATTGTTGTACTGCTGCTTCATCGCGGTTGGCACGTAGTTTTTTTAATCGGGCTAACTGCGACTCACGCACAGCGGTATTGTCAATTTCGAGGGTTTCTATCGGGTCTTCCTTTTCGAGTTTATACCGATTTATTCCAACTATGATGTCTTTACGCGAGTCGATTCGTGCTTGTTTGCGTGCGGCGGCTTCTTCGATACGCATTTTAGGAAGCCCTGTTTCGATGGCTTTCGACATACCACCCATTTCCTCAACTTCTTCGATCAGCTTCCAGGCGCGCTCTGCCAAATCATGGGTAAGCGATTCTACGTAGTACGAACCAGCCCAAGGATCGAGCGATCGGCAGATTTCGGTTTCTTCCTGCAAATAAATTTGGGTGTTCCGTGCAATACGTGCCGAAAAGTCGGTGGGTAAGGCAATGGCTTCATCCAACGCATTGGTGTGTAAGCTTTGTGTATGACCTAAGGTAGCTCCTAAAGCTTCGACACAAGTACGGGCTACATTATTAAACGGATCTTGCTCGGTAAGACTCCAACCCGAAGTTTGGGTATGAGTGCGCAAGGCCATCGACTTTTCAAGCTGAGGATCAAATTTCTTTACAATTTTAGCCCACAGCATTCTTCCGGCGCGCAATTTGGCAATTTCCATAAAATGATTCATGCCTGAACCCCAAAAGAAACTCAGTCGGGGAGCAAACTCATCAATTTTCAAGCCAGATTTTAGTCCGGTGCGAATATAATCCAGACCATCGGCCAGCGTATATGCCAGCTCAATGTCGGCAGTAGCGCCAGCTTCCTGAATGTGGTAGCCAGAAATAGAAATAGAATTGAACTTGGGCATTTTTTTGGCCGTATATTCAAATATATCCGAAATGATGCGCATTGACGGTTCAGGCGGATAGATGTAAGTGTTGCGCACCATGAACTCTTTAAGAATGTCGTTTTGTATGGTTCCGGAAAGTTCTTCCAGCTTTGCTCCTTGTTCGAGTGCGGTTACAATATAAAAAGCCAATACTGGAAGTACAGCGCCATTCATGGTCATCGAAACAGAGATTTTGTTCAAAGGTATCTGGTCGAACAGGATTTCCATGTCGAGGATAGAGTCGATGGCGACGCCCGCTTTACCCACATCACCCACTACACGCTCATGATCAGAGTCGTAGCCGCGGTGTGTAGCCAAATCGAAGGCTACAGAAAGTCCTTTTTGGCCTGCAGCCAGGTTTCTGCGATAAAAAGCGTTGGATTCCTCAGCTGTTGAAAACCCTGCATATTGCCGAATTGTCCACGGACGCGTAACATACATGGTAGAATAGGGCCCACGCAGAAATGGAGGAATACCAGCGGCGTAGTACAGATGTTCCATGCCTTCAACATCGCGTTGAGCATATGCAGGTTTTACGCTGATATGTTCAGGGGTTTCCCAGCAATCGTGTTCACCAGCCTTAGGCATTTCTGCACCAGCAGGCTGACTGTTGATATTAATAAGTTTAAAGTTTGGTTTCATGATTCTGTCAATTTCTGTTACTGGTTTATTGAAATTCCTAGTAGCTGTTGGAATTCGGTTAGTTTTTCCAGCAAATTACTTTTTACATGAATAAAATGTTGCATTCCGGCGGCTTTAAGCTGCTCCATCAGGTCAGCAGGATACCCTGCCAGCACAACGACGGTTTCTTTGTTTAACGCCTCGAATATTGGGAGGGCAATGGTAGCATATTCTTCATCGCCGCTACAAATTACCACAATTTCGGGTTTTGCTGCAAGGGCGGCCTTAATGCCTTGCTCTAAATCTTTAAAGCCATTGTTGTCTTCAATTTTGTATCCGGCACAGCCAAAGAAATTTCCGGCAAACTGAGCCCGTGCTTTACGCATGGCCAAATTGCCGAAGGTAAACATCCAGGCTACAGGGCGGTGATTGGCTTTGGCGTAAACATCAGTAGAAAAACGCAATTTCTCCATTTTTTCGGCACCACGATAAGGCTTCAACGTCTCAATTTCGGTATCCACCTTTGCTAATATGGTTTCAGGTAGCGAGTTAACCTGCTCGTTAATGTTGGGATATTGGTTGGTGCCCAGGATGGCTTTTTTTCTGAAAGCAATGTCCATGTCTTTTTGGGCGGCTTCCGTTTTCACTTTGGCCTGAATTATACCTGCTTTTAAGGCTTTTAAATAGCCTCCTGCTTCGTCTATTTCGAGGAATAACTTCCAGGCATTCTGGATAAGTTCGTTTGTTAACGTTTCGATGTAATAAGATCCGGCAGCGGGGTCAGCAATTTTATCAAAATAAGATTCTCCTTTGAGCACAAGTTGCTGATTACGCGCAATACGCTCTGAAAAAATCGTTCCCTTTTCGTAAACAGCGTTGTATGGCAACACCGTTAACGAATCGACTCCGGCAAGAATGGCCGACATGCTTTCGGTAGTTGTTCTGAGCATGTTTACATAAGGATCGTAAACGGTTTTGTTCCAAGTGGCATTAGAACAGTGAATATGCATTTTAGCATTTTCTGAATTACTTAATCCATAAGCATTTACCAACTTTGCCCAAAGATAACGTGCCGCTCTAAACTTGGCTATTTCCATAAAATAGTCGGAGCCAACGGCCATATGAAAACGAATATGAGGCGCCACATCATCAATAAACAAACCGTTGTCAGTAAGGTAAGTCAGGTATTCAGCACCCATGGCCAGGGTAAAAGCCAGTTCGCTAACAATGCCAGATCCGGCACTATTGAACAGGTGACTATTTACAGTAAGATACTGAAATTGTGGCAAATGCAATGTTGCTTTATGTAAATCAAGCAGCAAGTGCATGTCATCTGCAAACGACGAAATAAACTTGCCACAGGTGGTGTAAGTTCCCAACGGGTCGTAACTTACCGACCCTTTCACTTTCTCAAGATCGCGGTTATACTTTTTGGCCAGTGAATCGATTGTCTTCACCATTTCGAGTGGCTTCAGGGTGCGGAAGTTGACTTCCATCAAATCCAACCTGATATCTTTCAACAAGGCCTCCACATCGTTTTCGGTGATGCTGGCGGCATCGCATTTGAATATAAAACCAAGCGAATCAACACCTTTAAGTTTAATATCCTGTGCTTTGGCATTGGCCGAAGTCATGTCCTCTACCAGAATATCCTGACGTACCAACCAGGTATTGTGTTGTTTCTGGTTTCCACGAACAAAAGGAAACTGCCCGGGAGCAGTGGTGGTATGTGAAAAATTGGCCAAGTCTTCCTGACGATAGAATGGCTGAACGGTAAACCCTTCACCTGTTTTCCAGGTTAGTTTCCGGTCATAGTCAGCGCCTTTTAAATCTTTGATAATCTTTTCTTTCCATGCTTCCGTTGAAACAGGCGGAAATTCATTGAAAAGTTTCTTATTCTCCATTTTGATGCTGTTTTAAAACACTGCAAAATTAGAACAAAATTAGAAGTAGCAAGCCAATTGGCTCTTTTATTGTGAATTCATTAACAATTTAGAATGGTGCTGATTAGGGTGTTTGATCAAGACAACGACATGACAAGTTTATAGATAAGACCGTACTTATACAAGTTTATTTCTGAACTCTTAAGTTTTCACAATTAGATATTTTTTTCAACCAAAATAGCAAGAACCGTAGAATGGGCTAACAAGCTGAGTATACAAAACCATTCACTAATAACCATGTTGGTCTTGACATTGCAATGAGTTTAAACCTGTTTTAAACACAGTTTAAACACGATTTAAGCAACAAAACAAAAATCCTAAAAAAACAACAGATCAGCTTTTAGGAAAAAACGCACTTTCTCCTTTCCTTCCAATTTATTACTTTCGCAGCCTCACAAAAGCAGAGTTTTT
>CAYWNI010000178.1:0-6851 GCA_964459525.1 uncultured Lentimicrobiaceae bacterium
GAATTCAACATATTTTGCAATAGCCAAAGAGTGCAAAACATGACGCAAATAAAATTGCTCCATGTCTTTCCGCGAAATCACGTTGATTTGCGCATTCCACTCTACGTAAAGTTCATATAACTTTTGAAACCTGTCTCGCTGTGTTTCAGAAAGTTCAGGGAAGTAATTAAAAATAAGGTCGGCACTCATGTATTTTTTTGGTAAAAATAACAATTGCTTTTGTAAGCAAAAACGATTAACAATCTTTTGTGTAAAAATGCGTTTTCAAAAAACACCAAATTCCGGCACATAGCCTATTTTTGTTGCTGATTCAGTAAGCTTTGAAGAGAAAGAAAATGCACTATCGATTTCCTGTGTTGTTATGTTTATTCACGTTTCTGACCGTAAACGCTATTGGTCAGCAACGTATTTCTACCGAAGAATACATTAACACCTATAAAGATAT
The DNA here is from genome assembly GCA_964459525.1 of uncultured Lentimicrobiaceae bacterium. Lineage (GTDB taxonomy): Bacteria > Bacteroidota > Bacteroidia > Bacteroidales > F082 > UBA6244. The sequence goes on from CAYWNI010000178.1 coordinate 446, forward strand.
TGCTATCGAAAAAATGAAAAACTACCGCATTCCGGCCTCAATTACACTCGCCCAAGGCATCTTGGAATCAGGAAGCGGAAATAGCCGACTTGCGCAGAAAGCGAACAACCACTTCGGTATAAAGTGCCACAAAGGGTGGACAGGCAAAACCTACTACATGGATGATGATGAAAAAGACGAGTGTTTCAGAAAGTACAAAAAGGTTGAAGACAGTTACAGCGACCACTCCTTATTTTTAACGCAAAGGGGTAGGTATACGTTTTTGTTCGATTTAAAAATAACCGATTACAAAGCCTGGGCAAAGGGTTTAAAAAAAGCCGGTTACGCCACCAATCCCAAATACCCCGATATACTTATCAGCCTCATCGAGCGATACGATCTGATGAAATACGACACACAAGGAAAGGGAAAAGCAGCAACAAACCCAGACAAGTCTTCCGTGAAAAAAGTTGTTACCAGCAACATGACTGTCGACAAGTTTAAAAAATCAGAAAAATATCCGAGTGGGCGACAGATTTTTACCAACAACAGCCGAAAACTGATTATCGCGAAACAGGGAGATACATTCTATGGTCTGGCCAAAGAATTTGGCATATACAGTTGGCAACTTTACAAATACAACGATCTCGACAAAGACTACCTGCTTAAAATCGGCGATATCCTCTACCTTCAGAAAAAGAAACGCAAAGCAGCCCGCGAACATAAACTGCATGAAGTGGCCGCAGGTCAAACCATCAGAGAAATCTCACAGCTTTACGGCGTTAGGGAAAGTCGTCTTTATAAAATGAATAACCTGCCCAAAGGCGTTCAGGTGAGTGCAGGAGAGATACTCAAGCTGAGGTAATTTCAATTTTAGCAGGTCGGAAATCCTCAAGAGGAAAAATTCCAGTATATTTACGGCATTAACAATTGCACTTATGGACGATATTTCTTTCAATCCTTTTCGTGTTGCGCAGCAACAATTCGACCACGCCGCTTCATTGCTCGACTTAGACAAAGCGACACGTGAATTACTTAGAAACCCCATGCGCGAACACCATTTCAGCATTCCTGTAAAAATGGACGATGGCCATGTAGAGATCTTCAGGGGATTTAGGGTACAGCACAACGATGCGCGCGGCCCCATTAAAGGAGGCATTCGCTTTCACCCCCTGGAAACAGTTGACGCTGTGCGTGCTATGGCCATGTGGCTGACCTGGAAAACAGCCGTTGCCGACTTGCCGCTGGGCGGTGGAAAAGGAGGTGTAGTTTGCGATCCGCATCACCTGAGCTTGGGCGAACAGGAACGACTGTGCCGCGGCTGGGTAAGGCAGATTTTTAGAAACATTGGCCCTGAAATAGACATACCTGCACCCGATATAATGACCAACTCGCAGCACATGCTCTGGATGCTGGATGAGTATGAAATACTGGCTGGAGGACGGTTCCCGGGTTCGTTTACCGGAAAACCCGTAGGCATGGGTGGCTCCCTGGGAAGAACAGAGTCAACAGGATACGGCATCATTATTACCGTAAGAGAAGCACTTAAAGAGCTCCAACTTTCACCTGAAAAAACAACCGCCAGCATACAGGGGTTTGGCAGCGTATCGCGCTATGCCATTGAACTTTATCAGCAGTTAGGGGGCGTAGTCACCTGTGTTTCTTCGTGGAGTCAACCACACAAAAAGAGCTTTAGTTTTCGCAAGGCAGAAGGCATCCAGTTAGAAGAATTATTGACTATAACCGATTCATTTGGTGGCATTCACGCCGACAAAGCGCGAGATTTGGGTTATGAGGTTATGGATGGAAACGCCTGGCTGGAGCAGGAAGTCGAAATTTTGATTCCAGCAGCCATGGAAAACCAAATTACTGCCAAAAATGTCGGGCTAATCAAACCTTCAGTAAAAATTCTGGCCGAAGGCGCCAATGGCCCTACCTCGCCGGAAGCAGCCCTACACATCGAACAACGAAAAATATTTACCATTCCTGATTTCCTGGCCAACGCTGGAGGCGTAACGTGCAGCTATTTTGAACAAGTGCAAAGTGCCATGAATTACTACTGGGAAAAAGAAGAAGTGTTAAGCAAACTGGATGTAAAAATGACCTCGGCATACATCGCCGTAAGCGATTTCGCTCAAATGAATAACCTGAGCTTGCGCGATGCCGCCTACGTAATCAGTGTCGATAGGGTGGCACGTGCCTGCCACAGCAGAGGCTGGGTATAGCAACCAAAAATTGGTGAGACTCTCATTTTACCCAAACTGAACACAGGCACAGCAACTAAAGCCGTTGTTTTGGCTTAGAAAGTCTATCTTTGCAAAAAAATATATCCGGTGACTTTCAACGACTTTAACTTAAACACGCCACTAAAAAATGCCCTGATTGACTTGGAGTTTGAATATGCAACGCCAATTCAAGAAGCTTGCTATTCGCTCATTCTTTCAGGCAAAGATACGGTGGGTATTGCCCAAACAGGAACAGGAAAAACATTTGCCTACCTCCTACCCCTGTTGAGGTATCTGCCTTATTCTGACCAAAAAGCTCCCCGGATATTAATCGTTGTTCCTACCCGAGAGCTTGTTGTTCAGGTTGTTGACGAAATTGAAAAACTTACAAAATACATACAAGTCAGGTTTGCAGGCGTATACGGAGGCACGAACATTGCTACCCAGAAAAAACTGGTGCATGATGGTTTGGACATCCTTGTGGCCACCCCAGGCCGGTTACTAGATCTGGCCTTAACAGGTGTGCTTTCGCTGAAAAATATCCAAAAATTTGTTATCGACGAGGTTGACGAGATGCTTCAACTTGGGTTTCGTCCGCAACTTTTATCTATCATGGAAATTATCCCTGACAAAAGACAAAACATCATGTTTTCGGCTACCCTAACACCTGAAGTTGAAGCGGTTATTGATCAATTTTTCAGGTTTCCCGAAAAGGTGATAATTGTCCCACACGGCACACCCCTCGACCAAATTGACCAACAGGCATACCATGTGCCTAACTTTTACACCAAAGTAAACCTGCTCAAACACCTTATTGATACTGATTCAACCATGGAAAAGGTGTTGATTTTTGCTGGAAGTCGCCGACATGCCGACAGGCTGGCTGAAAAACTTTCAGAAAATAAAAACCTGATTTTAGGCGTATTGCATGCCAATAAATCGCAAAACAACAGGTTTGAAACCCTGAACAAATTTGATGAAGGCAATTTAAAAATACTGATTACCACAGACATCATGGCACGCGGACTCGACATTGCCGATGTGAGCCACGTAGTTAACTTTTCGATGCCCATCGCCCCCGAAGATTATATCCACAGAATTGGACGAACCGGCAGGGCCGAAAAAAATGGTGTCGCCATTTCGTTAATCAACGAACTAGAGAAACAATCGCAAGGCGACATCGAAAACCTGATGAAACGCCCTATACCAATGCTTCCGATACCAGATGAGGTTGAGATATCAAGTGTAACGACCGATGAGGAAAAACCAGCGCCACTTTACGACAAACCCTATTTTGTGAACACCAGCATCAGTAAGAATTCAGGGGCGTTTAAAGAAAAATCCGAGAAAAACAAGAAAATAAACTCGGGCGGAGCAGGTAGAAAAGAGAAAAAACGCAAGGCAAATAAGCGAAAAAGGAAATAAGGGCTATTCTTAGCGTTTTTCAAGATGTTTTTGCCCAAAGCCGATCTAAGCACACACCTGATCTCAACATTATTTATTGCAAAACAAGAGCGAGGTAATTTTATAAAACTACCCAAAAAGTAAATTATTTACGTATTTTTATACGTTTTTAATATTTTCATACTACTTTTATACGATATTTACCTATTCTATAAATGCAACACGATATGGAGTCGTTTAAAAACAACAAAAAATTTCAGGCCACTTTAAATGCAGCCAAGATGCTGTTTTGGAAACATGGTATAAAAAGAGTTTCTATTGATGAAATTTGCGCTGAAGCTCCGGTAAGCAAAATGACATTCTATAAGTTTTTTAAAAACAAAGAAGCGTTAGCAAAATACCTGCTCACTGAGGTGCTTTCCAATTGGCACCAGCAATACCGGGAAATTATAAGTCAGGAAATTCCTTTTACCACGAAAATTAAACAGGTCATCGATTTAGAGCAAAAGGTATCTGAAAATATGGGTGAGGAGTTTATTAAAGACATATACCAAAACGAATATACTGAACTGCAAAACATGATCGATACCGATAGAAACAGATACAATGGCGAAGTGGTAAAAGACATGATTGAAGCGCAAAAGCAAGGCGAAATTCGTAAAGACATTAAACCTGAGTTTATTTTGTATTTGCTTGAAGACATTGGCATTAAAATTATGGACGAAAATCTCTCCGCACTTTACAGCTCAAAACAAGAACTAATTATGGAGCTGACCAATTATTTCTTTTACGGCATTGTGAATGGCGAAAAATAGTACCAGATGTTAAAAAAGATTTCTGCAACGATCGTATTGCTTGTTTTCTCGATCATCAGCCTGAATGCTCAATTTTTGGATGGTAATCCATCACCGCACCAATTTGAATTCGACGGGCAAGCATCTATTTACGGAAGTTACAGCCCCGACAATGATTTAGATATGTTTTTGGGTGGCCGATATTTACCAGAACTAAACTACGGCTATACCTTTAAAGATAAATCCATGCTCGATTTTGAAGCTTCGGCCAATATTTATGGTTCAGTATTGTTTCATCCTTTCGACAGCTCAAAAACGGATGGTAACATCAATCCTTACCGCATTTGGGGACGCTACACTGGCAATCAGTATGAAATCAGGGTGGGATTGCAGAAAATCGATTTCGGAACAGCCATGCTTTTACGCCCCTTGCAATGGTTTGATGAAATTGACCCACGCGATCCCTTGCAGTTCACCACAGGTGTTTATGGGGGGTTAGGCCGGTATTATTTTTTGAATAACGCCAACATCTGGGCTTGGGTGCTTTATGGCAACGAAAACCCAAGAGGATTTGAAATTTTGGGAAACAACAAAAATATCCCCGAATTTGGCGGACGCGTGCAAGTGCCCGTGCCCAGAGGAGAAATTGCCGCAACATACCATCACCGAAATGCCAACTCTGAGAATCTGTCCGGGATTCCTTCCTACGAAAACATTCCTGAAAACAGATACGGCCTCGACGGCAAATGGGATGTGGAAGTGGGTCTGTGGTTTGAGGCCGTTTACATCAACAAAGCCAAAAACGTGGGCATACTCACCAACCAATCGTATTTAACGCTGGGTGTCGATTACACCTTTGGTGTTGGAAGTGGGCTCAATATCACCCTCGAAAACATGGTTTCATCGTTCGATGAAAAAGTTTTTAAGTTCGGTAACACGTCAAATGTTACGGCAACCTCCATTGCATACCCAATTGGCTTTTTCGACAATATTACCACCATGGCGTATTATTCGTGGGATGAGGAAGTCGTTTCGTTATTCCTGAATTACGAACATCAATTTAAGAAACTTACGGGCTATGTCATGGCTTATTACAATCCCAAAAGTCAATCAGGCATGGGCAGTATCCGTGTCGAAAATTCATTTGAAGGTCCGGGCATACGCCTTATGCTGGTTTATAATCATTAAAATTTTGAATCTTATGTCAGAAAAAATTATTGTCATCGAAAATTTAGTGAAACGATTTCCTGTTGGGGATGGCGAATTCACTGCCCTCAACGATATCAACCTCACCTTTGATAAGGGAGAATTTTCAGGTATTATCGGCCCCAGCGGTTCAGGCAAAACCACCTTATTAAATATTATTGGCTCGTTAGATTCGCCCACCGAAGGCACTGCTACTGTAATGGGACAAAAAATTTCAAGCTTATCGCATAAAGAGGCTGCCAAACTGCGCAACCTTCACATTGGCTTTATCTTTCAGGTTTACAACCTATTGCCTGTTTATACGGTTTACGAAAACGTAGAGTTTGCTCTGGTACTGCAAAATCGTCCGGCTGCTGAACGCAAAAAGGCAGTAATGCAAGCCCTCGAATGGGTTGGCTTAGAAAATATGGCCAACAAAAAGCCATCCAAATTATCTGGTGGCGAAGGTCAGCGGGTGGCTATTGCCCGGGCAATGGTTAAACGTCCTGAATTGGTTCTGGCCGACGAGCCCACTGCAAACCTGGATGCGAAAAATGCGCATGCCATTTTGCAAACCATGAAAAAACTGAATGAAGAGCTTAAAACGACCTTTCTTTTTTCGACACACGACGAAAAAGTAATGGCTTACATGAACCGTTTGATTCATTTAGAAGACGGCAAAGTAGTTAAAGATGAGCTTATAACAGCGAAAAAAATATAGCCATGAAACTGGCATTTCATTTGGCATACAAAAACCTCATGGGAGCAGGCTTAAGAACCTGGCTCAATGCAGGAGTGCTGTCGTTTGCCTTTGTGGTG
>CAYWNI010000179.1:0-6814 GCA_964459525.1 uncultured Lentimicrobiaceae bacterium
AACCTGATTAAAAATAAAGAAGCGAGCATACACACTTTAACGAGTAACGATCAATGGTTTGGCGTAACTTATCAGGAAGACAAAGAAGTAACCATTAATAAGGTAACAGAGTTAGTAAACGAGGGCTTCTACCCCACCAGTTTGTGGAAATAGATTAAGTTTACCACCGAGAAAAGGCAAATCCCGAAAAGGTTTTGCCTTTTTTTTAAACTCATTAATTACGTTTCAGATATTATAATCATTTAAATTATTTATCGGCCATTTCTTCATTTCTATAAATCGTTGGAAAAGCAACCTTATAGCGCACAATTAAAAGACGAAGCACGATAATAAAAAGAATTGGAATAAACTGCATGGCTGGATGACTCCAGATAAACCGATCGAGAATAAGGTAAAGTGCACCACCCAAAATACTTACGGTAGCATAAATTTCTTTTTTAAAAATAACAGGTATCTCATTTACCAGAATATCCCTGATTACGCCCCCAAAAGCGCCAGTTAAAGTCCCTAAAATTATGCAGTTAATATCGTTTAGATCATAGGCCAACCCAACCTGAACACCAATTACAGTGTAGAGTGCCAATCCTACAGTATCAAAAAAGAAAAGTGGCTTCAGCATTAAGTTAAGTTTAGATTTGAACACGATGGCAAAAATAGTTCCTGCAATTATAAAGTACAGATAAGCAGGTTCATACAACCAAAAAACAGCCCTGTCCTCAATCAGAACATCACGCATGGTGCCACCACCAACAGCGGTAACGAAGGCGATAATAAGTACACCGAAAGCATCAAACCTTTTGTTCATCGCGGTTAGCGCACCTGATACAGCGAAGGCGAATGCCCCCAAAATGCTAATGGTATTCAGAACCTCATACATATCGGCGGTATTGATTTATTGATTGTTAATGGAATAGTGTTATCAGCCCATTTAGCTAATTATCAGAGTAAAAGCTTGTAAAAAAACCATATTCACAAAAGTGGTTGCTTATTAAAGCCCTACACCGAAACCAATACGGATAATGGGGTTAGAGTAAACGTAACTACTCTCCGGGGTTTCGAGGACATTAAACAGCACGGCAATTGTGGCAAATCCCCGGCCTCCCATTGGTTGAGAAATACCGCCACCCACGAACAAACTATTGAGGAGCTGACGTGTATTTTCACCAGGGAGCACAGCATAGCCCGGCAACTCAAGGCTTAACGCCTCATATTCAACTTGTCCAAATAAAAACTTATAAAACTGATATCTAGTGAAAATACTGGCTCCGTAATCATTAAGGTGATAACGCTCGTTACCATATGGATTTCTGTAGCTGCTATATATATAGGTTATCCTGGTGCCAACTTGCCAGGCAGGGGTGAGCTTATAACCCACTATGGGGGCAATCTCAAAACTACCGCCATAACTAGACAAACTACCTCCAAGCATACCGCCAACAAACCAACGTTGTGGCTTCATCTCAACCTTTTTTGCCGGTTCAAGATTCATGTATTGGGCACTCAGGCTTTGACTGGCCAACCCTACCACAAGAGCTAACAACAAGTGTTTTATTGTGTGTATCATATCCTTGTTTTCGTGAATTATTGCAGACAAAAATACAATAATAATACCTGATTAACGTATCTGGATAGTGGGAATTGTTTTACTGACATGCGCAGGTTAATCTTCTGCCGTAAAAACAACCTTACACATTTATGTATTGGTGTATCTTTGCACCGCATTTAATATCAGCTATGAAGTTATCATTTTTTCTCCGCTTAATCTCAACCATTGCCGCGATAAGCTTGTTTGTTGCGCTTTTCTCCTGTAAAAAACAGGATGCATTAAGCACCGACACCTCGTTAAAACTCAGTTTTTCGGCTGATTCTGTAATTTTCGATACAGTGTTCACCACTGTGGGAAGTATTACCAAACAACTAATGATCTACAATAAATCAGACAACAAGCTCAATATATGTAACATATCCTTGTCGGGAGGAGCTGCCTCGGCATTTCGTATCAACCTAGATGGTGAGGCTGGTGATTCGTTTTCAGAGATTGAAATAAACGGAAACGACAGCTTGTATGTTTTCGTTCGTGTAACCATCAACCCCCAAGATCAAAATAGCCCCTATATTGTGGAAGATGAACTATTTTTCTACACCAACGGAAATGAACAAACCGTAAAACTGGTGGCGTGGGGACAGGATGCACATTACATTATTGCCGATACTTACATCGATGGTTTTCCAAAGTTTAAAGTCGTGGCCGACAGTCTTGAAACCGTAACATGGACAAACGACAAACCTTATGTTGTCTATGGCTACGCCGTTATCAACTCCTATGGCACATTAATTTTAGAAGAAGGCGTACGCGTGCATTTTCATGACGGTGGAGGGCTTTGGGCATACGCTGACAGCCAATTGCAGGTGATGGGGTCTCAGGAAAACCCCGTAACATTTCAGGGCGATCGTCTTGAACAAAATTATGCCGAACTACCTGGTCAGTGGGACCGTATCTGGCTCATGGAAAGCCGGCAAGGTACTGATCATATCATTAACAATGCAATAATTAAAAACGGATTTATTGGGCTGCAAACTGAATCGTTTCTGCGGTTTGCCACCAACAAAGTTAAATTGAAAAATGTAGTTATCAGCAACATGAATGGCTACGGTTTATTTTCGCGCGTATATAACACGGAAGCAGACAACTTAGTAGTTACAAACTGCGGTGGGTATTGCATGGCCATACTTGGGGGCGGAAATCACAGTTTTGTCCAAAGTACGGTAGCAAACTACTGGCCCTATTCAGCACGAAACAATCCATCTATCCTAATTAACAACTACTTACTTGACTCATTAGATAACCCAGTTTCTTTTCCAATAAACTTTAACCTAGCCAACAGTATCGTTTATGGATCGAACAAAGATGAATTTTTAACCGACATGGATGGGGGTGCCGACTCGTTGTACTATTTAAGTTACAGCTTGTTGAAATCAACCCTAAAAATGGACAATCCCGATTTTTATACTTCCATCCTGCGCAACGAAGACCCCCTGTTTTTTAACATTAGCGACAACGACTATCGCCTTGACACCCTGTCGCCAGCTATTGACATTGGCGATCCAGCCATTGCTTTGCAATCTCCTACAGACATACTAGGCACATCACGGCTAAACCATCCTGATGCCGGTGCATACCAGTTTGTGCCAGGACAAGTAAAACAAGTTGATAATTAATTATTTTTGCCCGAGTTTTAAAATTACTACATGGTTATTGGAATTGGAGGAGTAAGTAATGCCGGAAAATCAACACTGGCGAGAAATTTAAAATCAGCGATGAAAGACGCACAAGTCGTAAGCTTGTGTCAGGATGATTTTGCATTTCCCAGTGCATCGATCCCTAAAGTTGGGAATCATACCGACTGGGAAACGCCGCTGTCGATCGACTTTTTAAGATACAGGGAAGAAGCCCTCAAGCATATCGGCACCGCAGACATCGTTATTTTAGAAGGTATTTTTGCCTTTCACGATCCGGTATTAAACGACTTGATGGACTTCAAATTTTTCCTGACGCTCAAAAAAGAAACCTTTCTTGAACGAAAAAACCAAGACATCCGCTGGGGCAAAGAGCCTGCCTGGTATATCGACCATATTTGGAATAGCCACCGTGAGTACTGCAAAAAACAACCCGCGGAACAAGTAATTCTAATCGCCGCCGATCATGGTATTGATGCACAGGCAATAGTAAAAAAATACATTTGCCCTAAACCTGTGTTTAAAAACACCTAAAATACTATTTAGAAACCGAAAAATGTGTCCCCTCTCCATTTCACAAACAAGGGTATTCTAAAATGGCACTTCCGAATTAAATAAGTAAGAATATTTCTAAATAAGCAACAAGTATTTATCATTTTATTTACTTTTGCCAATCAAATGAGGACAAAAAGCTTCACATCTTTTTTATTTGCGTTGTTATTCAGCTATCCGCTGCTCTATCAGCCGTTGCACTATTTTGAGCACCTTCATGAGGAAGAAAAGGATATGCCGAATTGCGACCAGTCGAGTTTGACAGAAAGCTCTGAATTGTGTGCAGTTTGTGCATACGAAATGGCCATTAGCGACAGACCTCTTGAAGATCAGATGACATCGACACCTTTCACTTTAGCAGTTCCTGTTTACATCTATGTTGTCGAGAAAAAGCTAACCCCTTCCTTGTTTTACAAATCGCTTAGGGCACCCCCTACAATAAGCTGACAATTTCGCTATCAGTTTATTAACCTTCAATTTACACTAAATGAAATACTTGGGCTTTATTATGCCTATGCTTTTTCTGGCTACACAATTATTTGGTCAAGGGGTCACCTTGTCAGGAAAAATATACGATGAAAATCAAAAAGTTATGCCGGGAGCCGTTATCCTGCTTACTCCTCAAAACCGCTATACCACCTCTGACACAAGAGGAATCTATGCATTTCCGGAACTAGCTTCAGGCGATTACACCATTTCGGTTTCCTATGTTGGCTTTAGCACTTACACTAAAAATTTGACCCTTGGTAACCAAAATCTTGAATTAAACATAGCACTTTCGCCTCAAGCCGACTTGCTCGACGAAGTTGTAATTAAAGACAATTATGCGCTACATGAAAAGCATGAATCGTCGTACAACAGTGAAGTTGTATCCGAAAACTTCATCAAACGCAACCTGGGAGGCAGCCTGATGCAGTCGCTGGAACGGTTACCAGGTATTAGCTCTATCGACATAGGAGCTGGTCAGTCAAAACCAGTTATCAGAGGACTTAGCTTCAACCGCGTGGTAGTAGCGGAAAACGGCATCAAACACGAAGGCCAGCAGTGGGGTGCCGATCACGGGCTCGAAATAGATCAATTTGCCACCGATCAAGTTGAGATTATCAAAGGTGCCGCTTCGCTAATGTATGGCGCTGATGCTATTGGAGGAGTAATCGACATCAGAAATTACCACATTCCCGAAAAACACACATTGGCAGGAAACCTCGACTTAACGGCCAAAAGCAACAACATGTTGGGTGGCGGATCGGCCAACCTGGCCGGACGAAGTAACAATCTTTATTTTGATGCACGTGGCACTTACCTCAACTATGCAGACTTCAGAGTGCCAACGGAATCAGTAGACATATACAACTATCCGGTAAGCCTGCACAACCACCAGCTTAGAAATACAGCTGGTCGCGAAGGCAATCTGCATCTTACTATGGGATACATCAGCGATAACTTTAGCAACTCACTATATCTGAGTAGTGTATACAACAAATCAGGCTTTTTTGCCAATGCACACGGACTTGAACCACGTCAGGTAGACAACACCCTTTATGATAAAGACGACCGCGACATACTTGAGCCATTTCAAGAAGTACATCACCTCAAAGCCATAAACAGATCGGTGTATGTTTATGGTGAACACAAAGCAGTTCTCGAAATTGGTTATCAAAACAATTTTCGGCAAGAATGGAGTCAATATGTGAGTCATGGCTATATGCCTCCCATTTTTCCAGATACCCTGGGCATGAACAAAAATCTTGAACGACAATTCAATAAAAATATTTATTCGGCCAATGGGCACGTTTTGCTTGCAAAGAAAAACCACACCATTACAGCCGGTTTTAACCTAGAGGCACAGCAGAACCAAATTGGTGGATATAGCTTTATCATTCCGGCATTTCATCAACAATCAGCTGGTCTCTTTATCCTCGACAAAATAAAACTTCACCCGCGGTGGTGGCTCAATGCAGGAATAAGGTTCGATGCAGGAAACATAAAAACAGAAACCTACTATGATTGGTTTACAACTCCCATTATTACTACCACCGACACCAACCATGTCTATTTAAAACGATCCTCCGCGCTTAACCGAAATTTTAACAACCTGAGTTGGGCAATTGGCGCCAACTACAATGGAGCCATGCTCAACGCCAAGGCCAATCTGGCAAAGAGTTTCCGCATGCCCACGCCGCAAGAATTATCGTCGAATGGAATCAATTACCACCATTTCAGTTTTGAAAAAGGTGACTCAACCCTCCATGCTGAAGAATCGTACCAATTGGATGTAAGTGTAGAACTAACCTTTCCGCGTTGGGCGATACAGGTAAGTCCGTTTGTAAATTATTTTCCTAACTATATCTACCTCAACCCAACATCGCGTCACGACTACCTTTATGGAGCTGGAAACCAGGTATACGAATACCAAGAGAGTGAAGTATTTCGCGCCGGAGGTGAGCTACACCTGCATTTTCAACCTGTAAAATGGCTCAAAGCAGGCCTCATTGGTGAGTACATTTACTCCACGCAACTTACAGGAGAAAAGAAAAACTACACCCTCCCTTTTTCACCTCCGGCACAACTACTTTTAAATCTTTCCTGGCTTCCAAATGCTGGATCAAAATTATCAAACAGCTATTTATCTGTCGATTATGTGCTTACCGCAACACAAAACCGCATAGTTCCTCCCGAACAGATTACGCCAGGCTATCAAGTAATTAATGTGTCGGCGGGAACATTTGTGAAATGGAATAATCAGCAGATCAACATCAACCTACAGGTACGTAACCTACTCAATGCTTATTACTTTAACCACACGAGTTATTACAGAATAATAGATATTCCTGAGCCCGGCATCAACTTTATTCTTAACATGACTATTCCTATCTCAATAATTAGCAATGAATAAGCTCGGCAGCAATCGGCGTTTTATTCTGATCGGCATGGCACTGCTTTTTGCCAGTCCTGGGGCGCTACAATCGCTTCACTATATTGGAATACACCATCAATACCACGCGTCGGCTTCAACATCTGCAAT
>CAYWNI010000180.1:0-6794 GCA_964459525.1 uncultured Lentimicrobiaceae bacterium
GAGGATTGAACGATTTTGGCTGGTCATGCTCAGGTAGAATTTGGCCTTTAGTGGGACGTTTTTAGTACCCCCCTAAGCGTAGATTCTGTATCTACGCTTTTCTATCAGTAGCACTTTCTATTTGTGAATATTCCGGTGATAGTGACCCCCTCTTCCTGTTATAGACTCCTGACCACCCACTTATCTATTTTTGAGTTTTTTTTTGCTGTAATTATTGGCTGTTGGGCATACCCCTGCACTACCCGTAAACCCAAGCCAGGGAGTTTATTAAAAAATTTAAAGGCAGATGGATGAACATAAAAATATTGTACATTTGACAACTGCTAACTAAAATAACATGAATAAAACCACGTCTCCTCTATTTTCAAATTATTTGAATACGAAATACTTGTCTGCTGCATTGGTTATGTCTAAAGCGGAAATAAACGGCATTGGGGTGCAGTTAGCAATTAGTTGGGCGTAAGTGTTCGTGAAAGAGCGACTTGCATAATACGGACACATTTACTATCTTTGCACGTATATAATTAGAATCATGGACACAAAACTAACACTGAAACTAGACAAATTCGTTATCGAACAAGCGAAAGAATATGCATCGTCTCAGAAGCGCAGCCTTTCGAGAATTATAGAATCTTATTTAAAATCACTTGTCAATCGCGAGAATATCAAGAATGAGAATGACATTGAAATTTCTGCTTTTGTTAAAAGTATATCAACTGGAATTAAAATTCCTGCTGAATTAGACTACAAATCTGAAATATTAAATCACCTCGAAGAAAAGCACAAATAGCAATGAGATTATTTCTAGACACAAATGTCATGCTTGATTTTCTTGGTGAACGTGACCCTTTTTATATTTCGGCTGCAAAAATCGCCACATTAGCAGACAAAAGATCTCTTCAGATTGTCGTTTCTGCTTTATCGTATGCGACCGTAAGTTATTTTCTGACCAAATACGATGGTCTTGAGAAAACAAAAGAAAAATTACGAAAGTTCAAAGTAATCTCTGAAATATGTGAATTGGACGGATTAATAATTGAGAAAGGTCTGAACTCAGACTTTTCAGACTTTGAAGATTCATTGCAGTATTTCAGTGCATTAAGAACTGATTGCGATATTATTATAACCAGAAACGGCAAAGACTTTAAAAAATCGGAAATACCTATAATGACTCCTGACGAATTCCTTTTTAGCATTAAAGCATAGCCAAAACGTTGGGCGTCATTACGAAACCGATAGAATAAATCTAAAAGAATGAAAATAAAAAGACAATTAATACGAACTATCATTAAAAACAGTCAAAATAAAAGGACTTTGCAGTATAAATAACTTGAAAAAAGGAAAATCATATTAAAATTTTAAAATGGCAAAAGACCAGAAATCTCATGCACGGAAAATTAGCCTTATTGTCGTATCGATAGTATTTCTCATTTTGCTTTTCAGTGTATTATCAAGTCGCTTTACACCTTCTACAAATCAGGTGCGCGTAAATGGACTAAGCACTTCCTTAGCGCCTTTGGTAAGCGGTTATGTGTCTAATGTATATGTGAGTTTACATTCTGAAGTAAAAGAGGGCGACACCTTGTTTGTTATCAACAGAACCCCTTTTCAAATAGCCGTAAATCAAGCCGAGATTAATTTAGAAAACGCTACTCAAAACCTTTCGGCAAGCATTGAAGGATTAAACGCAGCATCGGCACAACTAAATAGGGCGCGTGTGCAATTAGATCGAACTACAAAAAATTGGGAACGTACAAAACGGATTTTGACGCAAAAAGAGGGTGCCTTATCTGATGCAGATCGAGATCGCTCAGAGTCATCCTATTTATCGGCCATCGAAGGGGTAAAAACGGCAGAAGCAAATTTGGAAGGACAAAAAGCTGCATTAGGACCCATAGATGCCAATAACCCCATGGTAAAAGCTGCTTTGAACCAATTGGATAAAGCCAATTGGGATTTGGAACAAACGGTAATCATTGCACCATCCGATGGAATTATTGAAAGCTTTAATGTGCAAACGGGCTATTATGCTGCGGCAGGCCGCCCACTGGTAACGCTAATTTCAAATCAAACCATTTGGATTCAGGCCAATTTCACAGAAAAAAACCTTACGCATTTAAAAGTATCTAACCAAGCTGACATTACCTTTGATGTGGATGCTGGTAAAATCCACAAAGCTAAAGTTACAAGTATAGCCTATGGCGTAAAAACACAAACAACAACTGCGGGAGATTTACCAACCGTACGTGGCACCCAAGGTTGGTTGCGCGAACAGCAACGTTTCCCCGTCATTATTGAGCTCGAAGACCCATCGGTTTACAAAAAATTACGACAGGGAAGTCAGGGGGTTGTGGTAATATATACGGGTAATAGTTTTTTGTTAAACAACTTGGCTAAATTTAAAATCTGGTTAAGTTCTAAGATGGCTTATGTCAGATAACGCTATATCCATCATACAAACCACTCAGTATAAAACGGGAATATTCCGCTTGCTGTTAGGGGTAGTGTCAACACTACTTATTGCTACTGCGCTAGGCCTACTTTCTCCACAAACTTCGGCTATTTTTGCCGTAATGCTTTTGGGTAAAGAATCAATAGCACTTGGTACCGTAAAATCCTTGATTGCAATTGCAGCGTTGTTTGTTTTGGGTTTAATGGGTTTATTTCTGGGTAGTATAGTTCAAGACTTTCCATGGGCGAGTATTTTAATCCTTGGGCTCATCATTTTCTGGTCTTTCAGATTAGTAGCGATACCTGAGGCTATTCGTATGATTTTTCTAATTTTCTCTATTTTATTTCCATTGTTAAGTCTCACAGCCGAGCCAGCTGCGCCTTTAATCTTTTCAGACATTCTGCTGAATTTGGCAATCGCGCTAGGCATGGCTCAATTTGCTTTTGTAGTCTTTCCTGCGGTAGGCATGCCACAAGAAAAAGTAGTGGCTCAGAAAGAGATAACTTTCAACCTTGATAAAATGGCATTAAACGGCCTAATTGTATTGCTGCCTGTGGTGATTTACTTTTTTTACTTTCTGCCTAATAGTATGATTTTGACTTTGGTATTCATCATCGTTCTTGGCATGGACCCATTGATTCATAAGTCAAAAAAGGCACATGTCATTCTTATCACAAATTTATTTGGGGGAATTGCTGCGGTAATTGCGTACAATTTGCTCACCATTGTTCCTACGTTCTTTTTTTATACCGTTGTTTTGATGGCCGCAGGTCTCTATTTTGGCTATAATATATTCTCAGATAAGAAAACGTCCGAATTGTATGCCATGGCATACCGAACATTTTTTTTGGTGTTAGGAGTGGTGTCGAGTTCTACAGATGCCATCGAAGGTAAATTTGTAGATAGGCTTTTTGGTGTTTCATTGGCCATTATCTATGTCGTTTTGGCCTATCAGTTTCTAAACCTTATTAACAATCCTGAAAAAAATGAAGATGAAACAGTGTAGGTTATTTTTCGGATTGATATTCATTATATCGATTGGGTTCAGCGGATGCAAAATTCAAAATGAATATAGCGCCCCAACAACAGAAAATGTGAATTCATTTTCAACTCAAACAACCGATACCTTAAGTCTTGCAAACACCTCTTGGTGGGAGTTTTTTAATGATACTGTTTTAGAAGATTTAATTAATAAAGCACTCACCAATAATTTACCTTTAAAAAATATTGTTATTGGTATCAAACAAGCGCAATTACAACTCAATATTACCCGATCGCAATTATACCCGGCAATTAATTATGGCGTAAAGGCAGAGACTTCAACCAGCTCCTTATCTTCATCTTTCGATAATTCAATCAACGCAGTGGGGCAGGTTTCATATACCGTGGATGTGTGGGGTAGAATTGCCAATCAGAATGAAGCAGCACTGCAAGCTTATTTAGCTACAGAAATGGCAAGCTTTGAAGTGAAAGCTACTTTGGTGGCTCAAGTAGCAGAACTCTATTTTACGTTGAGAGATATTGACAATAAAATTTTAGTTTCTGAGCAAATGGAAGCCTCTATGCAAGATTACCAATCTATTATGGAAGCGAGATACAGCGGGGGCTTTATATCCAAGGTAGATTTGAACCAAATTAGTATTAACCTAAAGGATATTCAAGTCACATTACAATCGTTATTTCGCGCCAGAAAGCAACTCGAAAATGCGATTAGCGTGGTGCTAGGGAATACACCTCAATCCATCCCAAGAGGAAAAAAATTAGAAGAACAAATTTTTCCTTCTGAATTGCCAGTTGGAGTGCCTGCAAGCTTGCTAAGACGGAGACCATCCATTCTATTTTCAGAAATGCAACTTAAAGCTCAACTCGCTCAGCTTGGCGCGGTGGAAGCCTTACAGTATCCCAATTTTCAAATTAATCTTAATATTGGAAGTGAGATACTTAATCCCGCATCTGTCTTTGGAAACTTACTGGGAAACTTAACCGGTCCTATCTTTAACGCAAAAAGAATAAAAAATACAATTTCGATTGAAGAAGAACAGTATAATAGAATCGTCTTAGATTATCAGCAGGCTTATTTACTCGCCTTTCGGGAGGTTGAAGATGCACTTATTGGCATAAAAACATACAAACAGGAAGTCGCAATTCGAAACAGCCAGCTTGAGCTTGCTGAAGAAGCGTATGATTTGGCATGGGTGCGATATAACGAAGGCGCAACATCCATCCTTGAGTTTTTAAATGTTCAAAGTGACTTATACGGTGCTCAATTATCGGCTTCCGAAAGCTATAAATCAGAATTACAGTCTGTTGTGCAACTCTACTTGGCATTAGGAGGAGGTTGGTAACATTAAAATAAACGAATAACTAAAAAATAAAAAAGTATGGAAATTAAAAAAGTAACAATTGCAGGTGGTGGAACTTTAGGCTCACAAGTGGCCTGGCAAACGGCCTTTATGGGATTTGATGTAATACTCTATGATGCCTTTGAAAAAGGTTTGGAAACAAGCAAAATGTTTCATAAACGATTTGCAGATGCATTCTTATCTACAGAACGCGCAACGCAAAAAGAGATTGATGAAACATTTGGTCGTATTACATATACTACCGATTTGGCAGAAGCTATAAAAGATGCAGATTTACTGAATGAATCCATTCCCGAAAAGGTAGAAATTAAAAAAGATTTTTATGGGAAAATCGCTCAATTGGCTCCTAAAAAAACCATTTTTACTTCCAATTCCTCTACCACCTTACCAAGTGATTACGCTGCACTTACTGGGCGTCCCGAAAAGTTTCTGGCACTTCATTTTGCAAATGGCATTTGGAATAATAACGTAGGTGAAGTAATGGGACATCCTGGCACCGACCCAAAAATATTTGACAGAGTAGTTCAATTTGCCGCAGAAATAGGAATGGTTCCAATACCTTTAAACAAAGAACAAAATGGCTACATACTAAACTCACTCATGTTCCCATTTCTTAAAGCTGGACTTGATTTATTGCTTAATGGCGTTTCAGACGTTCACAGCATCGATAAAACATGGATGATCAGTTTTAAAGCACACATGGGGCCATTTGGCGTTATGGATGCCATTGGTATGCAAACCATGTATGATGTAGATTTGTTATGGGGCAAAAAATTGAATGATGAAGCTGCATTAAAACGTGCTGAGTATATAAATGAGCACTATATAGATAAAGGTAAAATGGGGACTAAAACTGGTGAAGGATTTTACACTTATCCCAATCCCACATACACTGATTCAGACTTTTTGAAATAAGTAAAAGAAGAATAACGAACGCCCAATAAATAGGACTATGAGCGGCGCACATGCCGATAGCTATCGGTACAGCGATGAGTCCATGTTGAACTACATCCGCCGTCTCAGGATTATGTACTTAACGAAGCTAAGGGTTGTTTTTTGCTTGTGCCTTGCCGCAAAAGGCTGTTTATTTTATTGATTTTCCGAGGTCTGGCCTAAGCCTCCTGACGACTCCGGTATGACTGGCACAACGAACTCCGGTATGGGTATCACAAGTTGGAGCAGTATATCCACAAATCGTTAGTAAACATAATAAAATAATACGCAAGTTTACCTTTAACGAAACTATTCTGTATCTTTGTAGTTTATTTGACTTTATGCAAAAATTGATAAAACGATTTGAAACGAAATTACTGGAAGAAGCCTTTGAATTTATTAAAAAACAAAATCTTAAAACTAGAAAGAAAATATTTCAAAACATAAGAAGAGCGGAACAACAATCTGATCCAAAATTCTTCAAGAAATTGACTGACGAGATTTGGGAATTTAGAATATTATATTCTGGAACTCAATATCGACTTTTAGCATTTTGGGATAAAGATGATAAAACGAAAACGCTTGTTTTTGCAACTCACGGAATCGTAAAGAAAACAAGCAAAGTCGATAAAAAGGAAATTGACAAAGCGAATAAAATTAGAAATGAATATTTTAAAAATACAAAGAGATGAAAAGTTACACTTTAGACCAAGCAGAAAACCTTTTAATTGGGAAAAAGGGAACTGAAGAAAGAGACGAATATGAATTTGAGTTAAAACTTGAATTGATTGGAGATATGATTAAAACAGCCAGAAAGAAAAGACAACTAACCCAAGAGCAATTAGGAGAATTAGTTGGAGTAAAAAAGGCGCAAATATCTAGACTTGAAAATAGTACCGGAAATGTGACTTTTGAAACAGTAATGAGAATATTTAATGCATTAGGAGCAAAACTGAATTTAAATCTTCAAATGTAGAAAATCACGTTTGCTAATCGAGTAGACGGCTGACGGCCTTTTGGCCGCCAGTGCGCCTCTCACACCACCG
>CAYWNI010000181.1:0-6784 GCA_964459525.1 uncultured Lentimicrobiaceae bacterium
TAGTTTGGGAGAAGGTAAAATTGAGATGCTATGGGAATCAGGACTTGTAAACAACGTTGCTGATCTTTACGACCTCACTTACAATCAGTTGTTTGGTTTGTCGAAAATCATTCCAGCAACCGACAGTAAACCAGAAAAGAAACTTTCGTTCAAAGAGAAAACTGCAAGCAACATTATCAATGGCATAGAAAACTCGGTCAGCGAACCTTTTCATAAAGTGCTGTTTGCTTTAGGCATTAGGTTTGTAGGAGCTACGGTGGCAAAAAAGCTTGCGGCACATTTTCGCTCGATAGAGCAGCTGCAAGAAGCTACTTTTAATGACTTAACGGCTGTTGAAGATATTGGGGAACGTATTGCCGACTCGCTTCTTACTTGGTTTGCCCGCCCAGAGCATGTTGAGTTAATCGACAGGCTGAAAAATCATCGTATACAAATGACTGAAGAAATTCTAAATACTACAACCTCAGGAATTTTGAGCGGAAAATCGTTTGTGATCAGTGGCGTGTTTGAAAATCATTCACGAGATGAACTTAAAACACTCATTGAAAAACATGGCGGAAAAAACCTAAGCGCTCTTAGTGCACAAACATCATTTCTGGTCGCTGGAGCAAATATGGGTCCCGCAAAAAAAGCCAAAGCCGATAAACTCGGTATACCGATTATTTCTGAGAAAGACTTTGAAACCCTAATCTCCTAGCCCTTCTTATCAGGTTTCTTGCTCATTTTGATCATGAGCCAACCAAAGCCCACCACAAAATGGAGCATAACAACACCCATGATAATATATGCCAGTGTATTATCTCCTAACATCGTTTATTTTATGGGATAATAAATATCGGTTTCCCACTTTGATTCATCGGGTTCGGTTGTGGGGTCGGTTACGTATACTTCCCAAATATAGTCGTCGCAGGTGATGCTAAAGTCCTGCATATATTCCTCAATGGCTTCATGACTTTTACTGGTGTCGTAACCGCCAAAATGTTTCACAAACAAAGCCGTGCCGGCAGGAAGCTCAAAATATTCGACATCATTTTTTCCCTTTGTTTTCTCAGTAATCGGAATAGCAGCCCTGATTTTAATCACTCCATTTGGATCCCAGTTGTAATAAACGGCAAAAGGTATACCGGCCAAAGGAATTTTTTTCGCATTCATGTAGCCCATTATTTTGCCATAATTTTCGCCTAACATAGATCCTATACCATCTACGGTGGTTGAATCGAACACTGAGAGTGAAGGCACCATTTCGACATTAATCAATTCTACATCTGGAGGGGCAGGAAGCGATTCAGTATATTCCTTAAGTTTTTTCAGACCACTTTCCATAAAAGGTTTCATCATAAACTCAGCCATTGCCCCCATATATCTGCCCATTGGATAACCAAGGTCGAGCATGGTAGTAGTCCAAGTAATACTGACTTCATCTCCATTTTGCTCAAAATCCCAATTGTCGATGGCTAGCCCTTGATCGGGCTGAAAGAAAAGATCACTTTTAATGTGAGTGTAAGGTGTACACTCTGTTATTTCGAGTGTTCCATCACCCATGGTTTTGCTCAACCAACTCATTTTTGACCCCACACCCTTTTCTGGCCCTGTAAATTTTTGAATCATTGCTGTATCGGCAGCATGAAAAGGAGACCAGTTTTTCCAGTTTTTTAAAACACGTACCTGATTAAAAACAACAACGGGTTTAGCCTTGATAGTAACTTGCTCGCTTACACTTATTTCGCTAGCCAAAAAAAGTGGGATAACAAGAAACAAGGCGAGTATTGTCACCAAAATAATACCAATAATTTTTAACGCTTTCATGGTTTTAGTTTTTTTGTTAACAGCAAATGTACACAATATTAGAATGAGTAACCAACACCAACTGTCAGCATAACTATTCCAATATGAACGTTTTCAGTTGTCGCAATACCATTTTTTGCAAATTCGAAATTTATTTTCGATCCCATGTAGGAAGCCGCAAAATTTACATATAGTTGATCTCTAATCTGCATTTTACCACCTGCAGATGAGTACAGCGCGAATATTATTTGGTTGTCGGAAGTCTCTGAAAACTTTTCTGTTCCTTGCAAAGTTACTAACGTAATATTCGCATCAGGCTTGTAAACGCTTCTGAGTCCTCCACCCATCTTAAAAACAAAAGAAAAATATTCGTTTACGGGCAAATCGAACCTTAAACCTGCTGAACCTGAAATATCGCTGAACGCTCCAGCTTTAGCAGAGGCAGAAATGGTATTTATCGTATCCATTGCCAAATAAGCATCAGCAAGGCTAGTTGAATTAACGCTATTTCGGTTATAATTTAGATTAAACTCAACACCCACGTGACGTGAGTATAAATAGGCAATACTACCCCCGAGATTAAAGCCCGTGCTGGCATGTGCAGCTAGCTGCGTGCCATCACCATCTCCAAAATCAAACATGGGAAGAGAAACACCTGCGCGCCCATCAAAATGACCACGGCTAATATAATACCTTTGAGCTTGAGCAAATGAAACAATGGCTAACAACAAAGTAACCACCCCTATTTTGATTTTAAGAAAACTTATCATATTCCTTATTTCCTATCTCTCATACGAAAAACAACCACAAAAAGTTACCAAAATCAGAATGTCGCTGCAAGTTGTTTACCGGCCTTAATAACAGTTGAAGCAGGCGCAGCCAAATTAATTCGCTGAAATCCCTGACCGCCGATGCCAAAAGTAGGTCCATGACTTAATCCTAAACCTGCATCAAAAATAAGTTTGTGCTTAAGTTCATCATCAGTCAGGTTAGTAGCGCCGAAATCAAGCCAAGCCATGTAAGTGGCCTGCGGCTGTATCATTTTTATTTTTGTTTTGCTTAGTTCATGTGCCAAAAGGTCTACGTTGTTTGCAACATAGCGCATTAACTCATCAACCCAGATATCGCCATGCGTATAGCCGGCTTGCGAAGCTACTGAACCAAAAATATTACCTCCGGATAGATGCAGCGAATCTACGAAACTAGAATATTTTTTTCTTATTTCCGGCTGACTAATAATTACAGAAGAAGTTGAAAGTCCGGCCATATTAAATGTTTTACTCGGAGCAATACAGGTGAGCGTAATATCGGCAATTTGTTTGCCAAGAGACGATAATACAGTGTGTTTAAAACCAGGAAGTACAAGATCGTTGTGTATTTCGTCGGAGAGGATAAGCACGTTATTTCTAATGCAGATTTCACCTAGCCTAAGAAGTTCATTGGGCTGCCAAACTCGGCCAACAGGATTATGTGGACTTGAAAAAATAAACAGCTTGGCCTGTTTCGCTTTCTGTTCAAAATCAGCGAAATCTATTTGGTAGCTATCGTCTTTGTAAATAAGCTGGTTGGTGAGAAGTTTACGTCCATGATCAGTAACTGCGTTAAAAAAAGGGAAATACACAGGCGGCTGTACGATAATACTGTCACCGGGAGAAGTGAGCGCTAACACAGCAAAATTCACTGCAGGCACAATGCCCGGGCTAAAAACAAACCAATCAGGTTTTGTTTCCCAGTTATGACGACGAAGTAACCAGTTTTGGATACTTTCGGTATAAGATTTATGGCGAAATGAATAACCATAAATTGGGTTTTCAGCGCGTTGTTTTACCGCATTTACAATAAAATCTGGGGTTGCAAAATCCATATCGGCAACCCACATGGGGATAAGATCTTCACATCCGAATATTTTATCGCGCAAATCATACTTTACACAGGATGTGTCTGCTCGATTGATTTGTATATCAAAATCGTACATAATTCAGAAAATAATATTAAAAAAAGCGGCATCCAGATTCTGTTTACCGCTTAATTATTAGATAATCAACACGCTTATTGGGTGATCATGACTGGCATGATCAGCATTAAAATATCTTCTGGATCATCCTCTTCACGTTCAGTGAGAATAATACCAGCCCGGTTTGGTGCCGACATTTCAATAACGACAGTTTCCGGGTCAAGGTTCGATAACATTTCGAGTATAAACCTGGAATTAAAACCAATTTCCATATCCTCTCCTTCGTAGCTACATGTAAGTCTTTCTTTAGCTTCACTGGCAAAGTCAATGTCCTCAGCAGTAAGCACTAATTCTTTCCCTGAAAGTTTAAACCTAACCTGATGTGTAGATTTGCTTCCAAAAATAGAAACCCGGCGTATTGAGTTAAGTAAATTTTTTCTGTCGACGGTAAGCCTGAATGGGTTTTGCGCTGGGATAACCGCTTCATAGTTGGGGTAACGCCCTTCAATAAGCCGACAAATCATCGAAATTTCACCAAATTTAATCACTGCGTTGGTATCGTTGTATTCAAGTAACACATCTACGCCCTCGTCATCCGGCAAAATATTTTTCAGGTGATTAAGTGGTTTCTTAGGTAGAATAATTGAAGAATAATCCTCTGATGACACATCATGGCGGCGGTACCTAACCAATTTATGGGCATCGGTTGCAACAAAAGTGAGGCTGTTTTCAGCAACTTCACAAAACACCCCTGCCATTACAGGGCGTAACTCATCGTTGCCTGTAGCGAAAAGGGTTTTGTTGAACGCATTTAAAAGCAACGACCCGTTTAACGATAGGCTCTTTGTGTTTTCGAGCACCGGTTTCTGTGGGAAATCATCACTTTCGTGTCCGATAAGTTTATACTTACCTTCCCCGGCAAAAATTTCGATGTTTGTTCCCTGTACAGTAATGGTTACAGGAATATCAGAAAAAGTTTTCAAGATATCCAGTAACATTTTTGCAGGCACAGCAATAACACCGGTATCCTCAGACATATCAGGTTTTACAATAACACTGATTGTGGTTTCCAGGTCAGAGGCTGTAACGGTTAAATTCTCAAGGCTTAACTCAAACAAAAAATCCTCCAAAATGGGTAATGTATTGTTGGTTGTTAATACCCCACTAATTTTTTGAAGACCTCGCAGTAAAGTCGTACTAGAAATGATAAACTTCATTATAATTGGTTTTAACTGTTATTTTAATCTTTATCAAAGTGAGTAAAAGTAGAAAAAATATCTGGAACTCAGGAAACCATTTAAAGAAAAACTTTTTTCGTTGCTTTACACTTTATCATAAGTCGAAATAAAAACCTTTAGTCAATTATCTCGCTTCCATATGTCGCAGAAAATCAACCACTTTTCTTTTGGTTGAGATTACAAACTCATAATAATCAATTTCACTGTTGGGATTTAAGATTCTTTTATCAGGCTTCAATGTTTCCAAACGCTCGTTAAATGCTTGGTCTGAACTTAAAGCTTGTAATATGCCCATTTTGTATGAGAAAAAGTACCACTGCTCTTTCGAAGCAGCCAGATAAATAGTAAAGGAACCTCCCTCACCTGGTTCAATTTGAACATACCCATCAAGGTATTTATTGATTGTATTACCGCCCAAATACCCCAATCCTATTATATCAGTTGAATAATACGACCTTGTATAGCTATCCCAATATAGGTTTAGGTCGGTTAGTATAATCGATTGCTTTAATAACTCAGGCAATTTACGTATTTGTCCATAAAGAGATAACTCGTTTAGCACCTCGTCAGCATTTACATTCTCAGACAAGTGATTTCTCAAATATTTAGCGAATCGTCCTTCCGTATTACTAACCCCCTGATTATAGGAGAGCCTGAGACTATCCGTCATCATGCTGAGCAGCTTGTCATCGAAATAAAAGTTTAATGCCATGATGAGTTTCATACGTGTAGAGTCGGAAATAATCGTGTGATCAACATTTCCGGTGTATGTTGATGAAACCATACCAAAATCTGTCCCGAGATTCAAATCTCCATCACCCGACAAAATGCACCTATCGGTGGTGAGCACCATGTTTTTTTGATTACGCTTGCCCTCCGACTTCACGATGTATCGGTTTTTAATCGTGTCAAAGCTCAAAGCGCCTTTAGCATCAATCAACAATCTATCGTCGGCAGAACGCAATGGCTGCATGACCAAAGGATAATACTTGTGGTAGTTTTCGTCATAAGCCAAACCAAAATAAACCCGCTGGTTTTTCAGATCAAAAGTACTATCGTTGACGGCAAAAGTCAGGTTATCTGGATCGAGTGGTTGCTCTATTAAAACCCAATCTTCGAAATTGAGTGTACATTCTTGGTTGAGTCGATAACCACCATTGAAATAAAAATTTGGATAGGAAGCCACCAGCCCAATTGCACCCTGGTACAGGTATTCAGGATTTAGGAAGAATATCTCATCAGGTTTGGTTTGCCCTTGCGCAACAGTAACACCATTAGGACTAACCCCAATTTCGCTCATGTAAACAGGCTGCTTCGACCCCAGTCGGTCTGTGTAATCAATATAACCTTTAGCTTGGTAATTGTGCTTACCCGAAATACTGACTTCAGCCTGATAAAATCGGTGGTATTTGTTCGCCGTATCCGCAATTATTAATGCTGATTTGAGTGGTTCTAAGGCTGCATCACGAAGTACTCTAACCTGCTTATCTCCTGGAAAAATAGCCGCATCTGCAACCTTAATTAGTTTTACATCTTCGATATCAATGGTATAGGTATTAAGATCATATGTTGCTTGACCCGCAAAAAATCTGAGCGAATCTTGGTCTTGTTTTGTGCTAATAAACTCAGGCCCAACCATTGTATAGTCGATGACCTCCAAGTTATTCAAGGTATCAAGTCCTTGGTAGTTTATACTTAAATTGCTTTGCATTATCAGCAAATCTTCTTTCATACGCCACTCCACCTCATCGAGTGTTGAGATGTATTTATTGAATGGGAAACCTACGAAAGAGTTGTTATACAAATG
>CAYWNI010000182.1:0-6737 GCA_964459525.1 uncultured Lentimicrobiaceae bacterium
ACTTGTTTTCTTGATGCTGGGAATTTTTGCAGGTACAGTTCGAGTTATGGACAATACGGTTATTTATACCAATAAAAACAAGATACGGTTTTACAAAAAAAGTCATTATGCCCGCGACATTGATGTGGCTGATGTGCACAAGAATTTAGGGCTAATACCTTCTAACGCTGTGGTAAGTGCCGAGTCGAAACTGGTTCCTCATTTAGCAATGCGCGATAAAATATATCAGTTTCCTTTGGTGAAAGACGCTGAGTTTATTGTTTATACTTCCATTGAAAATACTTATCCGCTGAACGAAGCGGATTTTAATGCCGAAATAGCGCAATACCGCAACAGCCCAAATTGGGTATTGTTTTTTGAAAACAACGATTTGGTCATTCTGCGTAAAGTGATTAGATGATAACAAGCTTGTTTTTAACGGCGTAAGCCAGCAGACCGATAGCGTTTTTGCAACCCGTTTTTGCAAGTAAGTTTGATTTGTGTCCGACCACAGTACGCTCACTGATGTAGAGTACATCGGCTATTTGTTTGTTGTTGAGACCTTCAGAGAGCAATTGCATGATTTCCTTCTCGCGTGCAGTAAACTTAATATCAGACTCTTTTGGTTTTTCCTCTGGGGCAAACCTCTTGGTGAAAAAGTTAAAAAGCTCTTCACTGTAGTATGTGCCTCCTTCGTAAACCGTTTTTATGGCCTTGTCGAGGGTGTCTTTGTTGATGTTCTTTATTAGAAAACCCCTTACACCTGCATCCATCATGCTTTGGATGTATTCGTCGTCGTTGAACATGGTGAGGGCAATAATTTTGAGCCCAGGATGCTCCTTTAGTGCTATGGTTGTGGCATCTATGCCCGACATCACCGGCATTTCTATGTCCATAAGAACCACGTCGGCTTGCGTCATGCGGATAACCTCCAGAAACTCTTGTCCGTTGGCAGCTTCACCCACAATACGGATAAACGATAATTTGCCGAGCACCATCTTCAGCCCATTCCTGAAAATTTCGTGGTCGTCAACTATTATTATGCGGATTGGTTCTCCCATGAGAGCTTATGCTAGTTGGCAAAACTACGAAGAATAAAATATCTCTCCATGATTATATCTCTATAATGATTCTAAATCCTTTTCCTTCTTCGCTACTAAAATTACAGGTGCCATTGATTGATTTTATGCGGCTGATAATGCTTTTAAGGCCGATACCAGTTTTTTTGTCACCCATAATTTTTTCTGTGTTAAACCCGATACCGTTATCGTTGAATTCAAGTCTGATTTTGTCGCCTTTTACTTCTATATGGATGCTGATTAACGAGGCCTGGGCGTGTTTTATGGTGTTGTTAATGAGTTCGCTAATTACCCGGAACAAAATCAGCTGGATATTCATGTCCATGTTCTGATCAACTCCCGTGGTATTAAACTCTATTTTAATTCGGTTGGTTAGGTTGATTTTATTGCAGAACGCCTGAATGGCTTTTACTACGCCGTATTCGTGAATAACACGCGGCATCAGGTTGTTTGATATTTCACGTGTGCTCGTCACGGCCTCATCAATGATGTCGTTCACCTGTTTTATGTAAAGTTCTTTTTCGTGTGTCGGATTTTCATTGTTGGCAATTTCTCCTACATATAGTTTTACTGTCGAAAGGAGTGGCCCAAGTCCATCGTGCATGTCTTTTGAAAAACGTTCACGCTCTCTTTCTTCAGTTTGAATGACAGCGCTAAGCACCTTTCTTTCCAGTTCATTACGTAGTTTTAAGTTTCGCGAAATGCTCAGTATGGCTTGCTGGTGGTTGAAGTCGAGCAGTCGGCTATTTATCTCTACCGGAATTAATTTTCCTGTACGGGTAAGGTATTCTGAATCATAAATCAAGCTTCCCATATGCTGCAATTTTTTCCTGTTTTCCAGAAATTGTCTGGCGCGTTTTTCAGGTTTTAATTCGAGCAGATTCATGGTAAGCAGTTGGTCGCGCTCATATTCCAACGTGACACATGCTTTTTCATTCATTTCCAGTATATTGCCTTGCATGTCGGAAACCAGCATTTCATCGGAGCTGTTGTTAAACAGGGTTCTGAAATTGTGCTCGCTCTGCCGTAAGGCATCTTTTGTGGTTCGGAGTTTTAGGTTGCTTAAGCGAATGGCATTGAGTAACCGGTGCACACGTTGCGTAGTGGTAAATAGAACCAAGATAATAAAGAGGATGGAGATTAGCAATGCAAAATAAATGGCGGTAATCACGATGTTTCTTACTGGCAAATGGGTTAGCTCTCTCGCCGGAATCAGTGCTGCTATGTGAAATTCAAACTCCGGGTAATCCACCCAAGTGAGCAGGTATTCTGTTTTTGGAGTTCCTCCATCCACCTGAATGCTTCCGCTGTTGGTTTTCTGTATTTGATTTACAAATGCTTTGGCAGTTTGAGATTTTGTTCCGGATTCAGGTTCAATAATCAAGTTCCCCTGTTTGTCGGTAACAAAAATAAATCCGGATTCACCCAACACAACGCCTTGAAGGATTTTCTCCAGCCGCTTGAGGTCTTTTTCTTTGTCGCCCACATACAACAAACCGGCTAAGGTGTCCGCATGGAAAATGGGTTCGTAAGCAGTTATATACCAGTCGTTCACAACAAATGCTCTACCAAAATAGGTTGCGCCTGTTCTTACTTTTTGAGCCACAGGAGAACTATTTGGAATATAGGTGTTTACAGCGGGATTCCCGGTTTTTGTTTGGACGTTGGTAGCGATTCGTAAATAGCCGCTATCTATTTTTTGAAAAATAGTGGTTGTTCCGCCAAAAAGCTTAAAAGTTTCTGAGGTAAAGTCTTTTGAATGATAAACAGGCTTTCCGGCCCAAAGCATTGTTGGTATTTGCTCAGTAATATGTTTATTGGTAAACTGGTTTTTAGCTTCAACAGATAGCATTTCTTCGCTGAACTCAATGGGTTTTAGATAAAATAGCTTACGTGCTATTTTTAAGTCTGTTTTCACTTTTTCGAGTTTCAGTTCACGCTCCCTTTCAAACATGCTTCTAATAAGCAAAACCTCAAGTTTCATGTTGTTTTCGGCTTGCTGGTAAATCTCTCGTTTCGATTTCTCGACCAAAATGGCGGAAACAAGAACGATAGCAAGTATTGAGCCGATAAAAACCGGATAAAACAGTTTGAATTTTATATAAAGGTTATGTGCGTCTTTTAACATATCACATCAAAATGAATGCACGCAAAGATATTAAAAGCCTTTGATTTACGTATAAAAGGAATTGGGAGCTATTCTTTTTTGAATTCAAGACTTAGCGAGTTTACGCAGTACCTGAGTCCGGTAGGGTTGGGGCCGTCGTTGAAAACATGGCCAAGGTGCCCGCCACAATTTCCGCATTTTATCTCGGTTCGCAGCATGCCATAGCTCTTGTCGAGAATTTCAACAATGCTGCTGTCGGCAACTGCGTTATAAAAGCTTGGCCAGCCAGAGCCGCTATCGTATTTGGTTTCAGAATTAAAGAGCTTTGCACCACAACCGGCACAATAGTAAAATCCGTCTTCGTGGTGATTTACGTATTTTCCTGTAAATGCAGGTTCTGTTCCACACGATCTTAACACGCGGTATTGCTCAGGAGTGAGCTCTTTTTCCCACTCTTTTTCAGTCTTTTTATTGGTGTTCATGTTGTTGTGGTTTTGTGCTATTGCCGTGGTCTTAGTCGTCAAAATAAACACTAAAGCGGCAATGAATGTTGAAATTTGCGCGCTGCGTAATGGCAAGTTGTTGAAGTTAAGCATAGTATTTTAGTTTGGTATGCTTTAAACGCAAAGGGTGCGAAGATCGTATTTTCGGCTTGCCTTTTTTAGGATTTCTTAATACTTTACGAATTTGGTTCTTTCTCCTTGATCGGTTAAAACAAAGTAAAGTCCATTTTTAAACGATGAAATATCCAATGAAATGGCATTTTTGTTTTCAAAAATTAACGAGCCTGATGCATTGAATATGCGGATGTTTGACCTGGTGCTCAAATAAATAAGGCTGTGTGCTGGATTTGGATAGGTAAAGAAACCTTTCCGCATCTCGTTTTCGTTCACTGCATTGGGTTTGTTGGAAGCATCAGGTGTTGGTGTTTCAAAAAATTCGAGTGTTGATGTTCCATCAGGAAGTCGCCCAAAACTGATGTCGGCAGTTTGTGCTCCAAAAACCAACTGATCGACAGGTAGCGATGTGGCTGAAAAGATACCCACTTCTTCGCCGTCCTTGCTAAGTTTAAAGTTGGCATGATGACTGCCCAGCGATGGGTCGCCATCGGCCCAAAACAGTTCAAATCCATTAACTGGAATACTAACGGCAGGCATTTGCCATTTGGTAGGGCTGTCAAAATTATCTGTAAGATAAAAATCCCCAAGAAACACAGGCTCGCTGTCGCCATTGTATACTTCTATCCAATCGCTATAATTTCCATGTTCATCGGCAATGGTGGTTTCGTTGTCGGCCATTAACTCATTTACAAACAGCAATGGTGTGTCGCCAGTGGCGGGATGGATAATGATTTCGGAGCAGGGCATGGTTTTTTGTCCGCCAGATTGGTCTTTAACCCAAATTTGGTATCCAACCTTAGCATCTTCAGGAATATCAGTAAGGACGGCTGAATAATAGCCGCTTCCGATGGATTGCATCGACTGTTGTTGAAGGCTTCCATCATTTAATCGGAAGTTTACCTCAACGTTTGTTAAAGGAGAGGAAGATTGACTAAATGCCTGAATTTGAATCGTCTGATTTGCTTCACGGTAGTGATGTATGTATTTAATTACTGGGATCATGGTGGTGTTCTCCAATTGGTTCGTCATGCTGGCTTTGCGTTCGCTGAGGTAGGGGAAAAGCCCATCTTTAACATGATCGCCGAGGGCTTCGGTATACGAAAGTAGGAAATCGTTGTAATTCCAGCCATAATCGCGGGGATAGTAAGGATCGTCTTCAACATAGGGAGCAATCATGTTTCTTCGGTTGCCAAGGCTTTGTATAAGGCTGTCGACATCAAGGTAATTTTCTAATAGTTCTCGGGCATAGTATGTATACTGATTACGCAGTTCCTGATTGTCCATCAAGCTGGTGTAGAGTGGTCTCGGCTCCGACTGCATTTCCCAGTTATAGATGTTTCGAGTTGTCCAGTCGATATTGAACCAATCTATACCAAAACTATTGTCGACGTCGTAAGGTATAAACTCAAATTTATTTGTAGCCGTGTTGTGGTACAGGTAAAAGTTGTTTTTGTTAAAAATGTAGCCATCCCAATTGCCGCAGAATACGTCCACAGCAATAACCTTAAGGTAGTCATAGGTATTAAAAACTTCATCAAGTTGACAAACCAAGTTATTGTTTGCGGCGTTGTTGATTATATTGATAAAGTTGGCGATGTCGGTATAATCGTCCATCTCCTCGTTTATTTTTAGTTCGTAAACCCTTCTGCCCCCTGATTCCAGTTTGTAGTTGTCAGGATTTGATCCCAAATAATCCAGATCTGCTGGGTATAAACACTTGTATAAGTTGCCATCGTTGTTGCCAAAGCGCGACAAAACGAACTCTTCGTCAACATGTTCAACATTGATGTATAGTCCGTAATAATTCTCGTTTATATACACCTCTACATGGTTGGCGCGAGGGGCTGATATACCAGTCTTGCGTAAAATATCCCACATTACTTTCGACCTAATTACCGAGGGGTCGTTGTGTTCGCCATTTAGATTTAGCTTTTCAACGCCGTAATATTTTCCTCCGGAGGTAAAACGATTAAAAGATACTTTAAACGACTTTTTCTGCGAATTCCGTGAGGTATTGCCCCTTAGCCGAAACCCAACGGGTTCGATGGTGTCAATTACAGTGCCGTTGTTAAAAACAAAAGTCGCATGAAACTCGATGTCACTATCCGTATTTTCGTAGATCCAGTTCAGTGTATCTGGATTAATTGAAATATCGATGCGTGGAACTACCGTGTCGATAAAAAGAGGGCCGTTTTCAGGGATATTGCTTTGGGCTGTTACATGATTAAAAATGGAGACCAGTAAAAATAAACTCAAAATGATTTTTTTCATCAGAAAGGGATTTGAGGGCAAAAATACTGTTTTCATAATGCATGACCTAAAAATGCAAGCTTTCTTTATATTTGCGAAAAAAAACGCATGTTACAAAAAGTAAAAGAAGCTGTTGAGTTTATTCGCCAACAAGGTGTTGGAAGTCCTGAAATTGGTATTGTGCTTGGCACTGGTCTTGGCGGCATGGTAAACGATGTTGATATTAAAAAGCGCATTTCTTACACTGATATACCCTATTTTCCTGAATCTACTGTGGAGTCACATTCCGGAGAGCTCATTTTCGGAACTTTACAAGGTAAAGACGTGGTGGTGATGAGTGGTCGTTTTCATTTTTATGAAGGCTATACTTTCGATCAGATTACTTTTGGTGTACGTGTAATGAAATTTCTGGGTGTAGAAACTTTGCTGGTTTCAAACGCTGCCGGAGGAATCAACCTGAATTTTAAGCCAGCTTCTTTGATGCTTATCGAGGACCACATAAGCATGCTTCCTGGAAACCCTCTGGTAGGAAAGAACTATGAGGAATTTGGCCCACGTTTTCCGGATATGAGTGCTCCTTATGACGCAGGACTTATGAAACTGGCACAAGAGGCTGCCGCCGAAGAATCCATCGAACTACATGAAGGGGTTTATGTGGCTTGGGTTGGGCCAAGCTTGGAAACTCGCGCCGACTACCGGTTT
>CAYWNI010000183.1:0-6731 GCA_964459525.1 uncultured Lentimicrobiaceae bacterium
GGCTTTTGGATGTTCACTTGGCTTCGTTTGCTGTCAATGTCGGTCAGTTTTATGTTGACAGCTTCCGATAGTCTGGTACCGGTGGAATAAATCAGCATGATTACAGCCCGATGCTTGTAGTTTTTACACCTCAAACACCTCTTCGCAGCTTAACACCAAGAGAAGGGTCGAAGCAACTTTAGGCTTAGGCAAATATTTCTTTGAGCATTCCTTGAACTAATATGTGTAAAAAGAAATTTCAAGGTAAAATACCCCATCTTCACACTACCGGGCTTGTGGTTGCCATCGGTGAGCATGGAATGAAAATAAGTCCTAAGTTCCTCGATGGTAGTATCCTGAGGGCCTTTCTGATAGAAGTTTTGATAATCGTTGATGTGCCACCAGTAACTCTGCCGGGTACGGTCACTTAAATTACGAAGCGTGGCTTCCTGATCGAATTTTTTTTAAGTTTGTCATGATATATCAATTTAATGAATAATCCTGCAAAGGTAAAACCTCTCTACAATTCGGCAGACAAGTAAAACTACTGAACGTAAAGAGGTTTAGTTCAACATGACGTATAAGAGACCTGTTTTATTTTTATGTCTTGCGTCTGAATCCTTGGGAGGTAATTCAGAGGAAACTTAAGCTTAAGCTAACTTGCCTTCAACATTGCAGCAATAAGTCTGTAAGATCAAGTTAATGATACATTTGCTGTTCAACTTTATGTTAGTATTCAGAAAACGCAACGTTTTATCTGGAATCGTTACAAATAAAGATTACCTTTGCGGAGTTAAATTACCAACTCATAAAAAAGATGAAAATTTTAAAAATATTGGCCTTTTTAGCCGCCCTGATCGTGGGCTCAACCGCTTGTTGTGGCGACGGACAGAAACACAATGAGAACCACAACCATGACGTATTGGCTGTGCCAGATACAACCACACATTACAAGCAAGAAGTTCATCTGGCTAATATCAAGCAACTCACCAATGGTGGTGACAACGCTGAAGCCTATTTTAGTTTTGATGATTCGATGATCGTTTTTCAGGCTAAAGTACCCGCATGGAGAAGCGAATGCGACCAGATATATTACTTCCCTTTTACCGATAGCGACATGATTTCCAAACAACCCGAAATGCTCAGTGAGGGGTTAGGAAGAACAACTTGCTCCTATTTTATGCCTGGCGACACAAGCGTACTTTACGCATCTACCCGCTCTGGGAGTAGTGCGTGCCCTCCTGAGCCTGAAAAACGTGCCGATGGCAAATACGTCTGGCCCATTTATCCTGATTTTGACATTTATGTAGCCAACCTGCAAGGCCAAATTATCGACACGCTGGTGAGCGGCCCCGGTTATGATGCCGAAGCTACTGTATCAGCGCAAGGCGACAAGGTTGTTTTTACCTCCGACCGCAGCGGCGACTTAGAGTTATACACCTGCGACATTGATGGATCGAATGTAAAACAAATCACCTTTGGCGTAGGTTACGACGGAGGTGCTTTTTTTAGCCCAGATGGCAGTAAACTGGTATTCAGATCATCACGCCCACAAACCGAAGCTGATATTAACGAGTACAAATCACTTTTAAAACAGGGGCTCGTAATGCCTACCAACATGGAAATTTACACCTGCAATGTGGATGGTAGCGACTTAAAACAAATAACCAACCTTGGTAAAGCCAACTGGGCGCCATTTTTTCACCCTTCAGGCGAAAAAATACTATTCAGCTCTAACCACGCCGGCGTAAGGGGTTATGAATTTAATTTGTTTATGATAAATTTAGACGGAACAGGTTTACAACAAATTACTTACGACCCCACTTTTGACGCTTTCCCCATGTTTTCGTATGATGGCAAAAAGCTAATTTTCTCCTCGAATCGGAACAATGGGAACACCAAAAACACAAACCTGTTTATCGCTGACTGGGTAGATTAATCATCATAACGTTTTAACAACAAAATATGCTTATTGAAAAACGAGAAAGCGTTTTTAAGGTGCTCAAAGACCTGAATATTTCTTATGAACTTTTTGAACATCCTCCGCTCGACACCATTAACATTGCTCTCGAATACTGGAAAGACATTGAGGCTACACATTGCAAAAATCTTTTTTTCAGAAACCACAAAGGAAACCAGCATTATCTCGTTATAATTAAAGACACAACGCCTTTCAATCTTAAATCGCTTGAAAAAAAACTAAAACAAGGAAAGCTGACCTTTGGCTCTGAAAAACGTTTGGAAAAATTCCTGGGCGTTCAACCGGGTTCTGTCTCCCCTTTCGGCTTATTAAACGATTCATCAGGCCATGTAGTCGTGTTTTTGGACGAACAACTGAAAGACAGTGATAAAATTAGCTTTCACCCCAACGACAACACAGCGAGTTTAGTCCTAGCATATCCTGATTTCGTTCGATTTTTGCAACATCAAGGAAATATTTATTCTTATATCGACCCATCCCCAAAAAACGACTAATTTTGTCGTATGAAACCTTTATCAATTGATGTCCGGTCTGAAATCGGAAAACTTAACGGGGTAATTGTGCATGTGCCTGGCCCAGAGGTAGAAAACATGACGCCCGAAAACGCAGCTCGTGCATTATATAGCGACATTCTAAATTTGGCTATCGCACTGCCTGAATACAATAACTTTATTGGTGTTTTAAAAAAATACACCCGTGTTTTTGAGGTGAAAGACCTATTACATGACATCTTAAAAAACCAACATGTTAAAAATGACATACTGCAAAAGATATGTCATTACGAAAAACATGACCAGGATGATGTTTGCCGCATGGTGCAGGAACTCGATTCAGGCATCTTAGCAAAACAACTGATAGAAGGCGTTGAAATGCAAAAAGATAACCTTACCCGTTTTTTAGATAACGAGCGGTTTTGTATGCATCCATTGCCCAATTTTTTCTTTACCCGTGACGCCAGCTTTTCGATAGGTAACGAGGTTATGATTAGCAAAATGGCCAACAACGTGCGCGAAAGAGAAACAATTATAATGGAGTCCATTTTTAACCATCACCCCCACTTTCAGGCCTCAACAGTAAACCCTGTTTTGCAGTACGACAAAACTAAAAAAGGGACAATTGAAGGTGGAGATGTAATTGTGGCACGCGAAGACATTATTTTAGTTGGTACAGGCGACAGAACTACAACGCAAGGAATAGATGCACTCATCGACCATTTTAAAACAAAATCTGGCGTCCAGCATATCATCGTGCAGGAATTACCATTTAAGCCTGAATCGTTTATCCACCTCGATATGGTGTTTACCATTCTTGATTATGATAAATGCATGATTTTTGAACCGCTCATCATCAATGCTACAAAGTACCTGACGATACATATCACCATCGACGGCAACAAAGTTGTGGGCATCAAAGAGGAAAAAAACTTGCTCGCCGCGTTGCGCACTCTGGGTATGGATTTAGAGCCCATTCGCTGTGGCGGAAACGATGACACTTTCATTATGGAGCGAGAACAATGGCAAAGTGGCGCCAATTTCTTCACACTCGAACCTGGTAAGTTTATCGGCTACGCACGCAATGTAAACACAATTGAAAACCTAAATAAGCATGGGTTTGATGTGGTTAAAGCACGTGAAATAGTTAGCAACAAAGTTAAAATCGACGACTACAAGAAACTGGTTATCACCATCGAAGGGAATGAGCTTTCGCGCGGTGGCGGCGGAGCTAGATGTATGACGATGCCCGTTTCGAGGCAGCCCATTTCTTGGTAATAAAAGACTAAAACCAATGGATAAGCTAATCATCTGGTATAAAGCCCATCCGCTCAAGACTATCTTTTTGATTGGGTTGATTTTAAGATTGTTCGCCGCTTTTTTCGCAAAAGGATATGGTTGGCACGACGATCAGTTTTTGGTTATCGAAATAGCACAGTCGTGGCTAGATGGAGTTGACTTTTATAGCTGGCTTCCAAACGCTGACGGCACTAATATCCCCGAAGGTTTCAGCTTCTTTTATCCTGGAATTCATTATATCCTATTTTGGTTTTTTGAATGGGTCGGTTTAACAGATCCGCAAACAAAAATGACTATCGTAAGGATATTGCACGCCTTTTGGTCGATGATTATCGTAGTATATGGTTATAAACTCACCAAAGAACTGAGCGACGAAAAATCCGCAAAACTTGTGGGCTGGATTCTGGCCATTTTCTGGATTTTCCCATTCCTAAGCGTCCGAAATCTAGTTGAATTTGTCAGTGTACCATTTTTAATGATTGGAGTCTGGATGGTAGTTGCAGGTATGAGAAAAAACCAATCCATGCTGTGGTTTCTAGCGGCAGGATTAATCTTTGGCATGGCCTTTAATGTTCGTTTCCAAACACTTATTGTTACCGGAGGTATTGGACTAGCCATGCTTTCTCAGAAAAAATGGAAAGAGACCTTTTTTGTAGCCTTTGGCACACTTATCAGCATGGTGCTAGTGCAGGGAATTACCGATTATTTGGTTTGGGGAAAGCCTTTTGTTCAGTTCATCGAATATGTAGATTATAATATGCATAATGCTGCATTATATATAGTTAGCCCTTGGTACACTTACCTGCTTTTCTTGCTTGGAATAATGATTCCACCTATAAGTGTTTTTGTTTTTGTAGGTTATGTTCGAAGTTGGAAAAAACTCTTTATCCTCTTTTTGCCTATTTTAATCTTTTTGATATTTCACAGTTATTATCCAAACAAACAAGAGCGTTTTGTGGTAACCATCATGCCATTTCTATTTATTGCAGGCATAATTGGCTGGAGAGA
The DNA here is from genome assembly GCA_964459525.1 of uncultured Lentimicrobiaceae bacterium. GTDB lineage: Bacteria > Bacteroidota > Bacteroidia > Bacteroidales > F082 > UBA6244. Next base: position 4,759 of record CAYWNI010000183.1, read on the forward strand.
GATTGAGCAGCTTTGGCAGACAAAACAAAAAAAAATGAAATGGGTAAAAGCCTCATGGGCGTTTTTCTGGTCGGTGAACCTCATTTTACTGCTTCCCATTACCTTTATGTATTCAAAGCGTGCACGAGTGGAAAGCATGTCGTACCTAGCTCAATACAAGGACATTAAACATTTTTTAATTGAGGATGAACAGCAAACAGTACTCAGGTTTCCTCCTCAGTATTATTTAAATAGTTGGATTAGCTACGACACCTTTATGCGCAACGAAACACTGGACGGTTACAAAAGCAAACTTCAAAAGGGCGCTGCTACTCCAGATTTCATCCTTTTCTATCAGCCTGATAACCTGGATTTGAGGGTCGAGCGCATGCAGAAACTTTTTCCAGATTTGGTTTACGAAACAACTATAGAGCCCGGGTTTATGGATAAAGTAATTTACTGGTTAAACCCGATTAACGACAACCAAATCATCACCATTTATCGCAATAACGCCTCCATGGCCAAACTTACTTCCGACTAAAATGAAGCCCGAAGACGTAAAACTACGGATGGAGAATCTGGTTTCTCTCATCAACCAATACAACCATGAGTACTACATGGAATCGAATCCTTCGGTAAGCGATTACCAATTCGATCAATTGATGAAAGAACTCGAAGCGATAGAGAAACAACACCCTGAATACATACTCCCCTACTCTCCCACGCATCGTGTTGGTGGTGCGCCAAGCAAAGAATTTGCTACCGTTGTTCACCGCTACCCTATGCTTTCGCTCTCAAACACCTATTCAGAGGGTGAAATTGCCGATTTTAACAACAGGGTAACCAAAGCTGTTGGCAAACAGGTTGAGTATGTTTGTGAACTTAAGTACGACGGCCTTTCGATAAGCTTGATATACGAAAAGGGCATTCTTGTCCAGGCGGTTACTCGAGGTGATGGTGCGCAGGGAGATGATGTTACCAACAATGTAAAGACCATCAAATCTATTCCTTTAAAACTCGGCAAGGATGCCCCTAATTATTTTGAGATTCGCGGTGAAATTATCATGCCCCGGTCTGGTTTCGACGCGCTTAATGCCGAAAGAGAGGAAAATGGAGAACTGCCCTTCGCCAATCCCCGAAACGCTGCTTCTGGAAGTTTGAAAATGCAAGATCCAACGCAAGTGGCCAGCCGACCACTCGACTGTTTTCTTTATCAGATTCCAAAAAGTAATGGCCAATATTCTACACACTACGAGGGATTGTTGTTTGCGAAAAGGCTTGGGCTAAAAGTATCTCCTCAGGCAACGCTATGCCACAATCTTGAAGAAATAAACGCTGTAATAAGCCATTGGGAAAGCCAACGCGACCAGCTTGATTTCGACATCGATGGAATAGTTATCAAAGTAAATTCGCTGGCTTTACAAGAAGAGCTTGGGTTTACAGCCAAGAGTCCTCGCTGGGCAATTGCATACAAGTATAAAGCCAAAGAAGCCGAAACGGCGCTGTTGTCGATTGGTTATCAGGTAGGAAGAACTGGGGCTGTGACTCCCGTTGCCAACCTAAAGCCAGTATTGCTCGCCGGAACGGTGGTAAAAAGAGCCAGCTTGCACAATGCCGACATCATAAAAAACCTGGATGTTCGTATCGGCGATACCGTTCTGGTTGAAAAAGGAGGCGAAATTATTCCAAAGATCATTGGTGTAAACATCGAAAAACGATTGCCAAATACTGCACCTGTTGTTTTTATCGACAAATGCCCCGAATGCCACACATCTTTGGTGCGCGCTGACGGTGAGGCCGCGTTTTTTTGCCCGAATGAAGATAACTGTCCACCTCAGATCAAAGGGAAGCTGGAGCATTTCATATCGCGTAAAGCCATGAACATCGATAGTTTGGGAGAAGGTAAAATTGAGATGCTATGGGAATCAGGACTTGTGAATAACGTTGCTGATCTTTACGACCTCACTTACAATCAGTTGTTTGGTTTGTCGAAA
>CAYWNI010000184.1:0-3181 GCA_964459525.1 uncultured Lentimicrobiaceae bacterium
ATTCTGATTTGTCTCCGGTATTTCTCAACAAATCAACTCAAATTGTATTTAGCTCGAATCGCGTGAACGACACGCTGGAAACAAAACCTGAAATCGTTGTTGGCGTTCCTGATCAATTTGATTTATTCGTTTATGACCTGAAAAGCCATAGCCGTATTTTAAAACGTATTACCAATACGCCACTCGCTAGCGAGTGGCAACCAAAATCGTATGGGTTTAATACCATTTCGTACTTGAGCGATGCCAACGGAATAACAAACAATTACTTGGCTATGATAGACAGCACGGTAAGTTCGGTTGATACTGTGGTGCATTACAGGTATTTTACCCATTCAAAGGCCATCACCAATTACTCACGCAATATTCTCGATCACGAAGTTAGAACCAATGCCCCACAGCAGGCCATGACCATTTATCATAACAACAAAACCCAAATCTATTTAGAGCCAGCTCTTTCCTACCATGACGCGCCTGACTTTGATTTGACAGATACCAAATACATGCAAGGTTTAAAGGCAGAGTATAAAAAACAACAGGCGCAGCAGCAGCGCAACCTGTTGGCGCAAAAAGCCAATAGTGTAAGTCAGGATACTGCCAGCATAAAGCCAGAGGAGAGGCCAACGGTTAGTCCAAAGCGGTTTTCAATGGTGTATGTCGATGAAAGTGGAAAGGAAGTAATTGCCTCTCCAGGGTTGTCTGGTGATCGCAGCAGCTCAGGATCAATTCCTGGATTAACCGGGCCGCCTGTTGGCGAGGATATTACCATACCAAAGCGACTGAATTATAATGTTTCCTACACCATCAACGATCTGGTATCACAAATCGACTTTAATTATATAAACTATGGTTATCAGCCTTTTACAGGAGGAGGTAGCCCTATTTATCTCAACCCCGGATTTAATTTGTTTTTTCAGATGGGCCTAACCGATTTAATGGAAGATCACCGTATTGTAGGTGGTGTTAGGCTTAATTTGAGTTTAATAAACAACGAATACCTTTTTAGTTATTCCGACTTAAAAAAGCGGCTTGACAAAGAAATTGTTTTTCATCGCAACACGCTCGAAGGATCAAATGGGTATGTTATACAGCGTGTGCATACGCATGAACTGTTTTATTCGCTCAAGTGGCCTTTTAACGAAGCACTCAGCCTGAAAGGTACTGCCATGTACCGCAACGAAATGTTTGTTACCATGGCCACCGATCAAATTGCACTCGAAACACCTACTGTTTATGATAACTGGGCCGGACTAAAAGGCGAGTTGGTATTTGATAACACACGCAGCCCCGGAACGAATCTTTATTATGGAACACGGTACAAGATTTTTGCTGAGTACCATCAGCTGGTAAATGGTGATCATCAAAATTTGATTGTGTTGGGCTTTGATTACAGGAATTACCAAAAAATTCACAGAACTTTTATATGGGCCAATCGAATTGCTGGTAGCACATCTCTTGGTAGCGATAAGTTGATTTATTACATGGGAGGTGTTGACAACTGGCTCTTTCCAGAATTCAATACCAATACCCCAATCGATTATAATCAGAATTATGCTTATCAAACCCTGGCCACCAACATGCGCGGTTTTAACCAAAATATCAGAAATGGAAACAGTTTTGTGGTGATAAATACAGAACTTCGATTTCCGGTGTTTCAGTATTTTTCACGAACTCCTATTAGCTCAGGCTTTTTGCGAACTTTTCAGCTGGTAGGATTTGGTGATATTGGCACCGCTTGGACGGGAAGTAGTCCTTATTCTAAAGAGAACGCACTGTATACCAATTGGGTGGATAGCGGACCTATGCATATTTCGGTTGAAGTGCAAAAAGAACCTGTTGTGGCTGGTTTTGGCGCAGGCCTGCGGGCAACCGTATTTGGTTATTTTGTACGAGGTGATGTTTCGTGGGGAGTGGATGATTATAAGGTAACAAAACCTGTGTATTATCTTTCCCTGAGTCTTGATTTCTAATTTAAAAACTATAGGAGACATGAAAATGGGTGTTACCGTTATTATTATTTTGGTTCTTGTTGGCCTTGTTGCCGGGGTATTTAGTGGCTTAATTGGCATTGGAGGAGCTATTATTATTATTCCGGCGCTGGTTTTTATTTTGGGAATGGATCAGTATACTGCTCAGGGAACCAGTTTGGCGGTTATGCTTCCTCCTATTGGTTTGCTTGCAGCTTATAGCTATTATAAAGAAGGTGCTCTCAATCTCACCTATGCTTTAATTATTGCTGGGGCGTTTTTAATTGGCGGATATATTGGATCAAAGTTTGCACTTTCTATCCCAGAAGCAGTTCTGAAGAAAATTTTCGCAATTGTACTTTTTTTAATTGCGCTCAGGATGTTTTTTGAAAAATAATACCCCTCAAATAAAATCATGTGCCAAAATGTTCAAAAAAAAATTGTTTTTTTCTTTTTTGAGCTTAAAGAGCTTACTACCTGATTATTATTTTTTATCAACACCCGTTGTGAATAAATAAATCACACTGCCTTTAATATTGTGTTGTATATTGCAAACCTAAAAAGTTGACGTATTATTAATTGTAAGACGTTAATTTACAGACAAATGTACCAACCATCAACCTTCAATCGTACCAATAACATGGACAACAATTTGTACTTAAATTTCGACGAAAAAGTCACCAAAGAAACGACAAATCAAGAGGTAGGGCAGGGATTAGAAAAGAGTTTTTATGAACGGGTTTTAGAAGAGAGATCAAAATTAGAAATGACAGAACAAAAAATGGAAACAGCACTTGTTTCTAAACTAAGAGTTGCCGAAAAAGAACCAGTTGAGGATTTAAATATTGTCAATCCATCACCAAAAGCTGTATATGCTCATGATGAAGTGTTGAAGGCTTGTACGGATTATTTTAAGGGGGATGCATTGGCAGCTAATGTATGGATAAATAAATATGCACTAAAAGATAGTCAAGGGAATCTTTACGAAAAAAACCCTGACGACATGCATCGCCGTTTGGCTAAAGAAATTGTACGCATTGAGAATAAATACAAAAATCCCATGACTGAGGATGAGGTTTTTGCAGTGCTCGATCACTTCAAGTATATTATTCCTGCAGGTAGCCCCATGGCTGGTATTGGCAATGAGCAACAAATTTCTTCCTTATCGAACTGCTTTGTTATTGGCAACGACGGTAAATCGGACAGTTATGGTGGTA
>CAYWNI010000184.1:3191-6615 GCA_964459525.1 uncultured Lentimicrobiaceae bacterium
GGTTCAGCTCATGAAACGTCGAGGTGGTGTTGGTCACGACCTTACCCACATTCGTCCAGCCGGCAGTCCTGTAAAAAATACAGCTTTAACTTCTACCGGGGTGGTTCCTTTCATGGAAAGGTACTCCAACTCAACTCGTGAGGTGGCTCAAGACGGCCGACGTGGCGCACTCATGTTGAGTATCGGCATGAAACATCCCGATGCTGAGCATTTTATTGATGCTAAACTTGAACAAGGAAAGGTAACTGGAGCAAACGTTTCCGTTAAAATTGATGATGAGTTTATGCATGCTTTACGCGATGATAAACCCTACACACAACAGTTCCCTGTCGATCACAATAATCCTTGGGTAAAAAGGGAAATTGACCCGAAGGGATTATGGAATAAAATTATTCACAACGCTTGGGCATCTGCCGAACCTGGTGTGCTGTTTTGGGATACCGTTATTAATGAGTCAATTCCAGATTGCTATGCCGATTATGGTTTTAAAACAGTGTCTACCAATCCTTGTGGCGAAATCCCACTGTGTCCTTACGACAGCTGTCGCCTATTGGCAATTAACTTATATAGTTATGTAGAAGAACCTTTTACCGAAGGAGCTTATTTTAACGGTGACTTGTTTACAAAGCATGCTCATATTGCACAGCGTATTATGGACGACATAATCGATTTGGAAATAGAGAAAGTAGATTCAATTTTGGCTAAAATTGATGCTGACCCCGAAACCGAAGAGGTAAAATTGGTAGAGCGTCGTTTGTGGGAAAAAATTCGTGAAAAATCGATACAAGGCCGCCGGACAGGTATCGGTATCACAGCAGAAGGCGACATGCTTGCCGCACTCGGTTTGCGATATGGTTCTGAAGATGCCATTACTTTTTCAACAGAAGTGCATAAGCTACTTGCCATTGAGGTTTATCATTCATCAGTAGAATTAGCCGAACAACGCGGTTCTTTCCCCATATACAATGCCGAACGCGAAGTTAATAACCCGTTTATCGCTCGCCTGCGTGAAAATGCTCCCAAAGTATACGAAAAAATGACCAAAGTGGGTCGGCGTAATATTGCCTCGCTTACCATTGCCCCTACTGGCAGCATAAGTATTTGTACACAAACTACTTCTGGAATAGAGCCCGTGTTTATGGTTTCGTATAAAAGAAGAAGAAAAGTAAACCCGAACGATAAAAATGTTACCGTTTCCTTTGTTGATGAGGTAGGCGATGCTTGGGAAGAATACCTTGTTTTTCATCCAAAATTTGAAACCTGGCTCACTGCCAATGGTTATAAAGTTGCCGAAGTAAAATCGATGGATGATGAAGAACTTAATAAGGTAATTGAGAAATCACCTTATTATTTGAGCACTTCTGCCGACATCGACTGGGTGAGCAAAGTAAAAATGCAGGGCGACATCCAAAAGTGGGTTGACCACAGTATTAGCGTTACGGTTAATATTCCTGAATCAGCAACGGAAGACCTCGTTAGTCAAATTTACCAAAAAGCTTGGGAAAGTGGTTGTAAAGGAATGACCATTTACCGTGATGGATCACGTTCAGGCGTATTGGTAAGCAACGATAAAAAGTCGGAACCAGCCAAAGACGATTTTATCGAAACAAAAGCACCACCACGTCCTCGCATGATTGATGCTGATGTAATTCGTTTCCAGAATAATTATGAAAAATGGGTGGCTGTAATTGGTAAAATCAATGGCAAACCTTACGAGGTATTTACGGGTAAAGCCGAAGACTTTTACTTGCCGCCTTACGTTGAATCAGGCTGGGTAATAAAGGTTAAAAACAAAGACGAACGCACCCGTTACGATTTTTTGTTTGACGACAAACAAGGATACCGGATTACCATTCCGGCTCTCTCGCGTAGTTTTGAGCAAGAGTTTTGGAATTACGCTAAATTAATTTCAGGCGTACTCAGGCATGGTATGCCACTTAATTACGTAATTGATTTGATTGCGAACCTAAATTTCCCAGAAGATAACATCAATACTTGGCGCAATGGCGTTGTGAGAAGTTTGAAACGCTATATTCCTGATGGCACTCAAGCCGTTGATACCATTTGTCCGGTGTGTAAAGAAAATACTGTTGTATACGAAGATGGTTGCCTGATTTGCAAATCGTGTGGCCATTCCAAATGCAGCTAGCAAATTGATTTTTTATTTGTTTGAAGGTGGTTTTAAAAATTGAAACCGCCTTTTTATATTTGAGAAGTCTTTTTTATTTTAAAACAGGGGTTGATGAGATCTAACTGTTATCTTAATTGTTTCTAAATCCGCTGGCAGAAGCGAAGATTGTAATAATTTATTACTTTTGCCGTTCTTTTTTTAGAAATTGGAGAGGTGCTCGAGTGGCTGAAGAGGCTCGCCTGGAAAGCGGGTATACCCCAAAAGGGTATCGCGGGTTCGAATCCCGCCTTCTCCGCAATTGAAAAAAAAATAATGTTGATAACTAAAATAAATTTTTAACTTTGTCCAATCGTAAAAGTTAACTAAAAACTGATCATCAATTTTTACAACCATGAGAAAATTATTTGCGTTTCTTACCATCGTTTTCTTGATAACCACAGGGTTATCAAACTACAGTTATGCACAGGTCTACAATGAGGAGGAAACAGCTCCCGTTGCTGAAACTATTGTTGGAGATTCTGTCACAGTTGCCGAGGAAATAGTTGAAGATGTGGCTACCATCGCTGAGCCAGATGTTCCTAAAACATTTCATCAAGTACTGAAAGAAAAATTTATTGAAGGAGGTCCAGGATTTATGGGCATCGTTTTGCTGGCGCTTATTTTTGGTTTGGCCATTAGCATTGAGCGTATTATTTACCTCAGCATGGCATCCATTAATACCCGCAAACTTCTTAAAAACTTTGAAACAGCCTTGGATAAAGGTGGTGTAGACAAAGCCAAGGAAGTTATTCGCGACACCCGCGGCCCTGTTGCTAGCATTTTTAGCGAAGGTTTGAATCGTTTTGATGATGGTTTGGCCGAAGTTGAAAAAGCAGTTGTTGCTTACGGTAGCGTAGTAACTGGACGTTTGGAAGCCGGAGTGAGCTGGATTTCACTGTTTATTGCATTGGCACCTATGCTTGGGTTTATGGGAACAGTAATTGGTATGATTAAAGCTTTTGACGATATTGCTGCTGCAGGTGATATTTCTCCTACCGTTGTGGCTGATGGTATTAAAGTGGCACTTTTAACAACCGTATTTGGTTTGATCGTAGCCATCATCCTTCAGATTTTCTACAACTTTATTGTATCAAAAATTGAAAGCCTCGTAAATGATATGGAAGACAGTTCTATCGCATTTATCGACATTCTGGCCAAACACGCTAAAAAATAAAGATCATGAAAGATAGTATTCACAGCATTACAAAAGTGATTCTGATCGTCTTGCTGGCGCTATCTGTAATCTCAGGTGTG
>CAYWNI010000185.1:0-6594 GCA_964459525.1 uncultured Lentimicrobiaceae bacterium
TGTTGCGGTAATTGGTTAAAAAAGCGTTGATTGCTTCGAAGGCAGGGTCTTTGGCCAGCACTTTTTTGCTGGGTTTAGCCAAAAATGCCTCAACTTTTTCTTTGGTAGAAAAAACAGACTTGCTGTACACATAATCGGCATAAGCGCGGTAATCGCCTTTGAATTTTTTATCCATTTCGAGCAAATAGACAGGCTGTTGGTCTAAAGGCACATTTTCGTGGTACATGCGCATCATTGCAGCAAAAATATCGCGGTCGATGTCGTAGTTATAATCTTTAAAATAGCCATTAACGCCAGATTTCAACTGATCGACAGCATTCTGGACGGCTTCTTTGTCAGCTTTTTTGTCCTGAAGCAATTTTTCGAGTTTGGTAGCTTTTAGGGCAGCACCCAAAATTTCCGGGCCACGGTATACCGCTTCCATAAAATACCAGCGTGCCATATCGTATTCGGTTAACACGCTGTACGATTCGCTGATCAGCGTAAGGGCTTCGCCAAACTCAGCTTTAGCAGCAGGATTTTGGTTGATCCAGTTTTCAAATTCAGCTTCGGTTTGTTGCTTTTTGCCTTTTACATTCAGGCGTTTCAGGCCTTTGGTTTGGCCTATAAAATATTTCCAGTAATTGGATGTGCGGGCATATTTTGAAGCATATTGCAGACGTACAGCTTCATCTTTGTTCATGCCTTCGCGCATCAGGCGTAATTTTTCGGCACGAATGTCAACAATAGTTGGGTTCGATTGGTTGATGGCCATGTCGATGCCATAGCTTGACAGGTAGCGGTCGGTGCTGCCCGGATATCCCAAAATCATGGCGAAATCATCGTTTTCTACCCCAGAAATGTTGATGGGCAAGAAGTGTTTTGCTTTCATCGGAATGTTGTCGTCGGCAAAGGCGGCTGGGCTGCCATCGGGAGCGGTATACACCCTGAACATGCTAAAATCGCCGGTATGGCGAGGCCACATCCAGTTGTCGGTATCGGCACCAAATTTCCCAATCGACTCAGGAGGAGTGCCTACCAGACGAATGTCGTTATACACTTCATATACAAACAAATAGTATTCGTTTCCGCCATAAAACGATTCCACGATACCTTTAAATTTGGTGTCTTTGGTGGCTGCTTCGATAATTGCGGTATTGTTGGCGGTAATCACGCTATCGCGCTGTGCTTCGGTCATTTCGGTGGTAACCCCTTTAAGGCTCTCGGTGCTAACATCTTTCATGTATTGCAAAAACTGAACTTTAAGCCCTTCAACAGGAATTTCTTCGCTTTTGTTCATAGCCCAAAAACCATCGTCGAGGTAATTGGCTTCGGGAGTACTTACCTGTTGAATAGAACCATAACCGCAATGGTGATTGGTTAGGATAAGTCCTTCGGGCGAAATGATTTCGCCTGTACATCCACCTCCAAAAATAATAATGGCATCTTTAATGCTGCTGTGGTTGATGCTATAAATGTCTTCGGCTGTAAGTTTCAACCCCATTTCTTGCATTTCGGCCATGTTTTTATTAATCAAAAGGGGAATCCACATCCCTTCGTCGGCACGAACCTGCACGTTTAAGCCCAGCAATAGGGCGATTGTAATAATGAGTAATTTTTTCATTTTTATGTAAATTGGTTTAAACAAATTTTTCTCCTTTTTCAACTTTTATGTCGGCTACAAACTGCCGAATTTGCTGTTCATCGTCCTTGCGGCAAACCAGCAACGTATTGTCGTCTTCAACAACGATATAGTCTTTAAGTCCTTGCAAAACAACTAGTTTGTTTTGTGGCACATTAACGATACAGTTTTGGGTGTTATACAGCATTACATTGTTTCCAACCACTGCATTTTGGTTGTTGTCTTTTTTGCGAATGGTGTAAAGCGACCCCCATGTACCCAAATCCGACCAGCCGAAATCAACAGCAAGCACATGCACGTTGTCGGCTTTTTCCATAATTCCATAGTCGATGCTGATATTTTTACAAACAGCGTAAGTATCTCTTATAAAGCCAACTTCATCGGCTGTATTGTATTTTCCTAAGCCTTCGGCAAACAAGCCGTCTACCTCTTCGAGCAAAGTAGAGAAAGCGGTCATGATGCTTTTAAGCGACCAAATAAATATACCTGAATTCCACAGGAAGTCGCCGCTGGCCAGAAACGATTCGGCAATTTCGAGGTTTGGCTTTTCGGTAAACGTTTTTACTTTGTGAAGCTCAGGTATTTCTGTATTCACCTGATCTTCGGTAAACTGAATATAGCCGTAGCCCGTGTCGGGGCGGCTGGGCTGTATGCCCAGGGTAAGTAGCCAATCGTTTTCGGCAGCTACCTTGAGGGCGGTTTCAATATTGCGCACAAACTCATCTTCTTTCAAAATGATGTGATCGGAAGGAGCCACCACCACCAGCGCATCGGGATTTGTTTGTTTTATCTTGTAGTTGGCATAAGCCACGCAGGGCGCGGTATTGCGGCGGGCGGGCTCGCACAAAACCTGATTTTTGCTAAGTTCAGGCAACTGTTCCAGCACCAGGTCTTCATATATTTCGTTGGTAACAACGTAAATATTCTCAACCGGACAAATGCGGGTAAAGCGTTCAAAAGTCATGCGAATCAATGTTTTACCCACACCCAGAATGTCGATAAACTGCTTTGGCCGCGATGTCTTGCTCATGGGCCAAAAACGTGCTCCCACGCCTCCTGCCATGATTACACAGTAATTGTTCTTTTTTTCCATTGCTTATGGTTTTTATCTTTCTGTCGGGTCAGCTCAATGGCCGACCTGAAAAACGTTTTTAATTTGGACTTGCAAATTTAGCAAAGTCGATGGTTTATTTTGTGTTATCTAATTTTTTTTGAAGCGTTCGTTTTTCAATATTGTATTTCTGCTATCTGTAAATGAATAGTTTGTGGGTTTCCATTTCTGATCCTCGGCTAATCAATAACAGGTAGGCTCCTGCCGGAAACGCAGACACCTGAATATCTATCGGCTGATTATCTTGAAAACGTCCTAAAAAAGTTCGCGCTCCGGCGGTGTTTACCATGCTCATTTCGACATCGCCTTTGTTTGCAACCTTGCTCACCAGGTGAATTACCGTGTTGGCAGGATTGGGATACACAATAAATTGCTTTTCGGCGATTGTACTGATGGCATCGGGATCGGGAGGTGTGGTGATGGTGATGTTGTCGACAAACAAATTGTTGCCCATGCCGTTGATTCCGGTAAAATTCAGGAGGATGTCCATGCCTGCAAACGCAGAAATATCAGCAGTAAGTGTTTTCCATTGTGTTGAATCTGCCGGAACAAAAGGCTCAAACAGGGTGTCGCTGGTAACAAGGTCGCTTCCTCCCCTGCGAAACAACTCAACGGGGAAGCTATTGCCGCAATCTGTCGACAAAAGCACTTGCAGCGTATCTGCGTACAAAGGATGCGATAAGCGATAGGCCACATCAAACGACAAAGTCAGCGCTCCGGTGTCGGGCAATGTAATAAGCTGGCTAATCATAACATCGGTTTGTCGGCTACCGGAAGTATAGGCATAAAAAGGCATGACGGCTGAATACATGCTGTTTGCCAGCCCTCCGGTGTTCATTGTGTCCCAGGTTCTGCTTTCGTCCGGATTTTCAACAAACCATCCCTGATTGCGTAAGGTACCATTTTCAAACCCTTCGAAATAAGGAAGTTGCCTTTCTTCGCGCAGGTTAAAACGAGCAACACGGCGGTTGTTATTTATATCGGCTTCGGTAATTTCTTCGGGCAAACGGCTGATTACCAATAGTTCCTTATCACCTCTTATGTCGGTATCAAGTTGAGGGAGTTGTAAGGTCAGGCTTTCACCCGGAAGCAGCGAGCCAGTCCACAAATACGATTGTAAGGATTCGCCCACATAACCATAATCGAGGGTTGCTTCGGTAATTGTTTCCAGTCCGTTGTTTGCCATACTTATTTCAGGCTGAAAGGAAGTATAACAAGCATACAAAAATCCTGGTTCGGTGATGGCTTCCACAGCCAAATCCCAACTGCTCGAAATGGGAGGAACAGGATCGTACCTTTCGGCAAGCCAGTTAAAAGCAGCCAGCACGTCGATAAGACCCATGCCATAAGTGTTGTCTTCGCCCGGCTCACCCAAATCGCGGGCTGAGTAATACAGTGCCAACATAAGCTCCTCGCCTGCCAGGTATGGAAAAGCCTCTTTGAGCAACAAAAGTGCTCCCGAAACATGGGGAGAAGCCATCGAAGTGCCCGACTTTTCGCCATACCCATCAGGACCATTGGCTGAACGCACATTTTGTCCTGGTGCGGTAATTTCCGGCTTTATTTTAAGAGAACCTGTACCGGGGCAGGTAGTTGGCCCGCGACTCGAAAAACTACTGATGGGATAAGTACTGTCGTGGGGATTTATGCTTCCTGTAGTAAAAACATTCACCAGACCGGTGTTGATGTGGTGCGGCTCGGAAATGGTGTTGGGGTTGGGACCATCGTTTCCCGCTGAGAAAATGGTGGCTATTCCGGCGGCTTCAAGGGCACTTAACATCTCACTTACATAACTGTTGCACAAGGCCGTGTCGCCCGGACTGGTATAGCCCCATGAGTTGTTTATTACATCCGGAATATCCGAGGTGGTGGCCGTGTCGCCATCGGGATTAAAAGCCCATTCAAAAGCCGAAACAAACTCCGACAGGGGCTTTACCGTCGCCAAGCTGGTGGCGATTAAGTCGTTGGCAATCCAATAAGCATTAAAAGCTACGCCGATGGTGTCTCCCGTTTGGTTATCCAAACCGAGTGCTGTGCCCAATGTGTGTGTACCATGACTGCCCGTTTTGTCTTTAAGCGTTTCATTGTCGAGCGAAAAAAACGACTGAGAGAGCGGAAAATGTTTTCCTAAAAACCGCTCGCCGATGGCAGGATGATCAGGCCATGCGCCCGTATCGAAGCTGTAATGCAGTCGTCCACGTCCGGTGTAACCCATTTTCCAGAGGGCTGGGGCATTAATAACCTTAACTCCCGGTTCGGTGCCTCCTGCAATTCTTGCGCTACCTGATCTCTGCTCAACAGGCACTATGGGCAAAACCAACCGCGAGCTGTCCCATTCTATTTTAGAAATGTTTTCATTTTGAGCAAGCTCTTCTATCAACCCTTTTCTTAACGAAACAACCATGATGTTGGCAATCCAGTGTTGTCGGAGGTTTTCATAACTATTGGGATAAAGCTTGCTGTATTTATTCATTGCATCCACAACAGATTGTTGACTTTGGACGGCTTTCAGCGTAAGCTCACGAAGCACTTTTTTGGCCCTGTAATCTACCGCTGATTTGCTGTTTACAAAATCGGCATGCAATGTGGCTATATCAGCGTGGTCGCTCATCACAAGAACCACCCTAACCAGTTCATTATCTGAACTAATTGTTTGCAGTTTTTTTGTTAAACCAGCATCCATTTTGCCCGACTGACCAAATGAGGGCGTCAGATACGACAGAAAAATCAGAGAGAATATTAGCTTTTTCATGGTGGGATATTATTAGGGTTGATCTTTAGGAATAACGGTAGCCAGCGCATGCACAAGGTAGGTTTTGTTGTTGTGCAGGTTAACGCACATATACCGTGTTCGGCGTTTGTTTCCTTTTTTAAAAACATTTCCGTTGCTTAGCGCGAATACGCTGCCTTCTGTAAGTTCCTCCAGCAAGGGGAAAGCATTTGGATGCGGATCGTGGTTTTTTAACAACCTCGACAGCTCAATTTCGGCGGTGCTTGATGCTTTTGAGTTAACGATTGTTCGCTTTAGCTCCGCACTGATTTCAGGAGGAAAAGCGTTGGTTTCTATCATTATGATCATTAAATTGCGGTAAGCCGTCTTCCATTCTTTGCCATGAGGCTGGGCTTTACGTTCATATTTTTCCCAGGTAAGCAAGTGGGCAAACTCATGAACGAAAGTGATTAAAAACGCATACTTATTTAAGGAATGATTCACAGAAATGCGGTGATTGCCATAGCGGATAGGTGGGCGGTAGTCGCCGAGTTTTGACTGTCTGGTTTTGCTGATTCTAAAATGTACTTTCTTCTCTTCAATCCATTCAGTAACCAAATCAATGGCTTCGTGTGGAAAATATTGGATAAGTATTTTTTTGTCGTCAGGATGCATGGTAAAAGGTTTTCAGGCAATGTAAACAGCTGCCGGAGGCTTAGCAAACTCAATGTTCAGGTAACTCCATCGTGAGCAGTTGCAATCGTCTTTTTTACGTTTGGGCGGACGGTATCCGGCTCGGTTACTGGCACACGAAGCGGCAACGCTGGCCAATACCAAAACGGCGATAAATGTTCTGATTTTCATTAAAAACAAAATTATAGGTTACAAATATATCACCATTTTTCAAATCGAATTTTACCTGTTGGCCGTAATTCTCTCCGGGTAGGGAGCTTGCGCCAGAATCTCATTTCTGAGTTCTTCGAGCGAAAAGGCATCATCCACCGAAAAGCCACCAATTGCAGTTCTTCGCAAGGCAGATAAATAGGCGCCGTTATCGAGTTGTTTTCCAAAGTCGTGCACCAGCGACCGGATATAAGTTCCTTTGCTGCATTCAACAAAAAAATCCAGATCAGGCATTTGTGTTTTTGTCAG
>CAYWNI010000186.1:0-6569 GCA_964459525.1 uncultured Lentimicrobiaceae bacterium
GACCTCCCAGTGTCGCCACCATTTCATCAAACATCTGTTCGTAGGTGGTTATTTGTCGTTCTTCCGGCAAATACCAAGCAGCCCCGAGAGATTTGCCACGAGGCACGATTGTTACTTTTACGAGTGGGTGGGCGTGTTCAAGAAGCCAGCTTACCGAGGCATGGCCAGCTTCGTGAAAAGCCACAACTTTTTTATCGTTAGGAGAAATGATTTTATTTTTCTTTTCCAGACCGCCAATAATTCTATCAATGGCGTCCATAAAATCCTGTTTCGTAATGGATTCGTGGTCAGAGCGGGCCGCAATCAATGCAGATTCGTTACATACATTGGCGATATCGGCACCTGAAAAGCCTGGGGTTTGTTTTGATAGGAAGTCAATATTTACTGTGTCGTCTATGGTGAGCGGTTTGGTGTGGACAGCAAATATTTCTTTTCTTTCTTCCAAATCTGGTAGCTCCACATAAATCTGACGATCGAAACGTCCGGCACGCATGAGCGCTTTGTCAAGAATGTCGGCCCTGTTGGTTGCAGCTAAAATTATAACGCCTGAGTTTGGTGTAAATCCATCCATTTCTGTAAGGAGTTGATTGAGCGTGTTTTCGCGTTCGTCGTTAGCGCCGCTCATCGCATTTTTGCCTCTGGCACGGCCAATAGCATCTATCTCATCAATAAAAATGATACTGGGTGATTTTTCTTTGGCTTGCTTAAAGAGATCGCGCACCCTGGAAGCTCCAACGCCAACAAACATTTCAACAAAGTCGGATCCTGAAATGGAATAAAAAGGCACATGTGCTTCTCCTGCTACCGATTTGGCTAACAGTGTTTTTCCTGTTCCAGGAGGGCCAACCAGCAGCACGCCACGAGGAATTTTACCACCTAATTTGGTGTATTTGTCGGGAGTGCGCAGGAAATCAACAATTTCTTTTATTTCTACTTTGGCCTCTGCCAATCCGGCAACATCTTTAAAAGTGATGTTTACGCTTGTTTTTTTGTCGTAAACCTGGGCTTTTGATTTTCCAATATTAAAAAGCTGACCACCTGCTCCACCACCGCCACGGCTCATCATACGCATAAATAAAAACCAAATGCCTATGAGTAAAGCTGGAAATAGTATCCAGTTTAGTATTTCGCCGCCCCAGTTGTGCCGTATTTCTGTTTCCACATAAATGGGGTAGTCCGAATTCTGTTGCGCTTGTTCAACGTCCTCGTAAAATTTATCAACCGATCCCACATTATAGTAGTACTGGGCTGACTTGCCGGTAAAGTTGTTGCCTTTTTTTAGGTCTTTATGTGTTTCCTTCGATAAGGCATCTTCAGTCAGAAAAATTTCGGCTGTTTCTTTGTTTACCAGAATAATTTTCTCGACGTCTCCAACTTCAATCATCGCTTTAAGCTCTCTCCAGTCGGTTTGCTTGCTGCTTTCACCCATGTTAAGGAATTGAACCCCGAGTAAAACAGCAAATAAAATACCGTAAATCCAGTAAAAGTTGAACTTCGGTTTTCCTCCATTTCCGCCGCCAAAACTCCCGAAAGGGTTTTTAGATCCTTTGTTTTCCTGATCTTTATTTGGTGTTGTATTGTTATCTTCTGCCATTGTGTCGTTAAGTTTACTGCAATTTATATTAATAATCGCTTTGATATTTTTGTGAAGGCGCATCTGCCCAAAGAGCCTCAATCTTATAGAAGTCTCTTCGCTCTTCTGCAAAGATGTGAACAACTACGTCGAAATAGTCTATCAAAATCCATTCCGAATTCTCTATACCTTCTCTATGTATGGCTTTTTGACCACAATTTTTTAACACGAATTCCTCAACACCATCCTGAATAGCCCCGGCTTGTGTTTTTGAGGTGGCATGGCAGACTACAAAATATTTAGTGACGGCATTGTGAATTTTTTCCAGATTCAGGCTAACAATGTTCTTTGCTTTTTTTTCTTGCATCCCGGCAACTACCTGTGCTAAAATTTGTTCTGCGCTGTTTTTAGCGGAATTCTTTGTCATCTATAAGGTTTTATTTTAATGGCAAAAATAGTGAAAATGTTGACTTTATGCGATTATCAGAATCAAGTATGGAGGTAAATATAGATTTTTGGTTTTTTTTATCAGAATCGTCTGTTTTTTTTTAACCTTTACCCATGAAAAAGTATGATAAAATCAATATGAATTTTAATCTCTTTCAATACGAATCTCTGTCGTCGACAAACGACGAGGCGTTGAGGCGCATAGCTTCAGGTAACGCTGAAGAGGGCGATATGATATGTGCTGATTGGCAAAAAACAGGTCGTGGACAAGCTGGAAACACTTGGTTTAGTGAGCCATCGAGCAATTTGCTTTGTTCGCTTATACTAAAGCCGCGACACATTGAACCAGCAAGGCAGTTTGTTTTAACGCAGGCCATCTCTTTGGCTCTTGTCAACGTCATTGAGTCATTTGTGTCTGGCCAGCGAATTCAGATTAAATGGCCTAACGATTTGTTAATAAATCGAAAAAAAGTTGCCGGTATTCTTTTTCAGAATTCAATAAAAGGCCAGCAAATAGACTATGCGGTTGTTGGGATTGGTATTAACGTCAATCAACAAGAATTCGGTGGTGGTCTTCCTTACGCGTGTGCAATAAGGACTTATACCGAAGCGGATGTGTCAATTGATGATTTTAGAAGCCAAATGACAGAATCCATTCGCAATTATTACCAGTTAACTTTTTCGCCTCAAGGCTTTCTAAAGTTGGAACAAGAATATTATAAACGGTTGTTTCAGATGGACAGTCTTGCGACATACCGCGCGCACAATAAGCGTTTTGTGGCTAAAATTATTGGTGTGGATGATTATGGTCGGTTGCTTCTGAGCACTACCAACGGGCAAATAACCCCTTTTTCATTTAAGGAAATCGAGTTCCTTTGGTGATTTACCCCAGAATGCTTTTTAGGTTCTGCCCCATAACATTTACCAAATTTTCCATAGGTCGTTTGGCCATCATTGCCAGCATTGGGTTCAAATCTGCATCTAGCACAACGCCAGCCTCAGTTTGCTCACCAATCTCTGTCAGGTTGACATGAAGACTAAAGCTGAAAGGTGTTTTTCCTTGAGGCAACAATTCTATCGAGGTGTTTGGCGTATTCTTTCCAAAAGCAAGTTCTACGCTCGCCATACCTTGTATGGTAAAAGCACAACTGCTTTGAGTAGCACTCCAATTGGTTATTTGCTCGGGCATCAGCTCTTTATAGTTGTTGAAGTCATTTAAAAACAGGTAAAGCTCTGCGGCAGTCTTATTGATAATAACTTTTGTTCCTTCTAATTTCATCTTTGTGGAATTATTATTTTTAATTAATCTGTCAGTTGAATAGTGCTGATAAATAGATGATTAGTGACTATCACTCCAATCTTTTGGACTTTTACGCCAATCGCGCAACGAAATTTCATCTTTTTTTGAAATGTATTCATCCTCAACAGCTTTGCTGATGAGTGAATCGTAATCTGATAAAGTAATCAGCCTACAGTTGGCTTCTGTAAAATTTTGCTCTGCCACAGGCAGTCCGTAGGTGAAAATTGCAAGCATGCCCACCACTTTTGCGCCCGCATTGCGCAGTGCTTCAACGGCCAAAAGACTGCTTTTTCCAGTGCTCACAAGATCTTCAACAACAACAACGGTTTGTCCGCTATTTACAACCCCTTCGATCATGTTGGTCATTCCGTGATCTTTTGCTGAAGAGCGCACATAGGCAAAGGGCAGTCCCAATTCCTGCGCCAATAAAACACCTTGCGGAATACCTGCCGTGGCAACACCTGCAATAAGGTCAACATTGCCAAAATGTTCAGCAACAGCTTTTGCTAACTGCTGACGGATGTAAGTTCTGATTTTTGGATATGACAAGGTGATGCGGTTGTCGCAATAAATGGGCGATTTTAGCCCTGAAGCCCAAACAAAGGGCTGTGCATTATTCAGCTTAATGGCCTTGATTTGAAGTAGGTTAGCCGCGATTATTTCGGCAGTTTCTTGGTCTAAATTCATAATGCAAACCTACAATTATTTATGGCAAGTTATAAGATAAATCATCTTTTCTGGAAATATTTCCATTATTTTTACAGCATGAAAATTGTTTACTTCAACGATTTAAAAATCGAATTCGACAACCACAAAAGGTTTGATTTCCTCCCAGATCAACAAAAAATACTTTATCCTGATCTTGATAGGCTGGTAGTCGATTTGATGTCGAATAAATTTATCAACGACTTAGCTCTTCTTTCAGATGACCCTGAGGCCTTGTTTTTGATGTTTTGTGCACATTTTAAACTGCTTAAAGCTGCTGGAGGTTTGGTGCGGAATGCTGACGGGAAATATTTGTTTATCAAAAGATTTGAGAGGTGGGATTTACCCAAAGGAAAGGCAGAAGAAGATGAATTGCCCTTTCAAACAGCTTTGCGTGAAGTGGAAGAAGAAACTGGAGTGAGTCTGTTGTCTATTGTTTCGGTTTTGCCCGAAACATGGCATATATACCACTATCATGACGAGAACGTGCTAAAACTGACGTACTGGTTTTTAATGTATTCCTTTGGCGATGAGCCTTTAATACCCCAAATAAATGAATTGATTACGGAAGCTGTTTGGCTAAGTCCGCAGCAAAGTCGGCAGTCGTTGGTTTCTAGTTACAGGTCGCTTCGCGAAACGTTTGGAGAATTATTGGTTTAAAGTGCCTCCGTATTACTTAGGTCTATATAATCTGTCCGATACCAATTAGAAAAATACATGTATTTTTACTCAAATTTTAACAATGCAGCCATCGGTGTAATTGGGTATTTTGTTGCCAATTGCATTACATGTTTTGGCTTATAAAGGTTTTAAAGGGCAAGGTCAAATATTGATATCAACCTTAAATGCTTTGTTTATAAAATAATAGATTTACATAATGAAAAGAATCGCAGTTTTTCCGGGGTCATTCGATCCAATTACGCAAGGGCATGTTTCTCTTGTAAAGCGAGCCGCAGTGCTTTTTGATGAAATTATTGTGGCTGTAGGTTTGAATTCCGAAAAACAGGCCATGTTTACGGCCGAAATGCGTGTAAAATGGATTGAAAGGGTGTTTGCCGATTTGTCAAATGTAAGTGTAAAGCAGTATTCAGGATTAACGGTTGATTTTTGTCGTCAGTCGGGGGCTGGATTTCTGCTTAGAGGTTTACGTACCTCGGCCGACTTTGAATTTGAACGAAGTATTGGTCAGGTAAACAAAATGTTGAATCATAAGGTTGAAACAGTCTTTTTGCTTGCCGAAGCCCGTTATACGCCTATTTCGTCGAGTATTGTGCGCGATGTAATCAGGTATAAAGGCGACATCAGTTTTATGGTGCCTCCCGAAATTGCCAACGAGATAAAATTATTGTAATGATATTGCGTTTAAGGGGTATGAGGTATTTTGTTGCTGCTTTTTGTGTGTTTTTTCTTTTTCCTGCGTTTGCTCAGGATTTTTCAATTTCTGGCCGTGCCATAGCGTCGTCCGACGACCGGGTGCGGGTATTGGTTTATGCCGATCAGTTTTCGATGCTTGAGAAAACCATTGCCGAGACTTATACCGATTCAGACGGTAATTTTTCCCTTTCAGGAGAGTTGAACGCGATTGATTTTGGTTTTCTGGCACTCAACCTGGAAAAAAATCAGTTTTTTATCACACCGGAGGCATCTTATTCTGTTGAAATACCAAAACAAGATAGCTTTAACACAGGGTCTGTTTTCGATCGAATTCCGCTGCAATTTGCATTGAAAGCAGAAGACGATAATGATCTTCAAAACGACATCGGGCTTTTTAATCAGATGTACAATGAGTTTATTTATCAAAATGCGCAGGCCATATACAGGTCGAGGAATCGGGCTGTAATTGATAAGTTCCGTGCGGAGGTAGATACCCATTTTGCAACCAGTAAAAGTGAATACCTGGATAATTACATTCATTATACCTTTGTTTCTCTCGATTGGATAAGTAAACGCATGAGCGATAGCCAAGTACTTGAAAAAGAATTAATAAACAAGCCAATTCTCAGTAACAACATCCAGTACACTGAATTCTTTAAATCGTTTTTTGATAACTACCTCAAGAGTTTTGTAAACAAAAACTACAACACAATTACACAACATTTAAACAAGGATAAGGATTGTTTGGCACTGTTAGCTATGCTTGCACAGGACACGCTATTGGTGAAGAACAAACAGGTTTCAGAGTTGGTTTTTGTGTTAATGATGTCTGATTTATATTACAGCAGCGACATTGATAAGTATCAGGTTATTCAAAAGCTCGATCAATTGTCAGTTACTTCAAAGTTTGCACTAATTAGAAAGGTAGCGGGCAATTTTAAAGTCAGATTAACCCATCTCGATTACGGATATGCTGCTCCTGATTTTAACCTGAAAAGTATTTCCGGAAAGTCGGTTTCCTTAAATTCATTAAATGAAAAGTTTGTGCTGATGGCATGGGTTACAGATGATTGTCCAAAATGTATCTTCGATCAAGCCCAAATTACTAAAATCTTACCATCTTTTAACGATAGTGTAGCTTTTTTGATTCTTCAAACGGGGTATAATGAA
>CAYWNI010000187.1:0-6567 GCA_964459525.1 uncultured Lentimicrobiaceae bacterium
AAGCAATTAAACCTGGAAGACGTCACTCCTGCCGACATCAACGAAGAGGACTCTTTGTTTGGTGAAGGTTTGGGGCTAGATAGCATCGACGCACTGGAATTGATTGTTTTACTTGAAAAAGAATACGGTATTAAGATCGAAAATCCCAAAGATGGGCAAAAGATTTTCTTCTCCATTAAATCAATGGCAGAATACATCCAGGAACACCAAAAATAACTCAATCGGGATTAGTTAAATGGCAGAAAGTGTGGTAGTTACAGGAATGGGGATTGTTTCTTCCATTGGAAACAATGTGGATGAAACACTTCATTCGTTATTGACTGGAAAATCTGGAATAGGTAAGATTTCAATCCTGGAAACGGTGCATCGGGATGAATTTTTGTTGGGAGAAATAAAACTATCTCATCAGGAATTAATCGATCATTTGGGAGTTAACCCTAAGCTTTCATGGACTAGAACTGCTCTACTAGGTGTTTGGGCTGCGCGCGAAGCCTGCCATTCAGCCAGTTTATCGTGTGATTCAGGAAAGCGCATAGGAATTGTATCTGCTTCAACGGTTGGAGGAATGGATCGGAGTGAACTCTATTACAAAGATTTCCTTACAGAGGCCATCCATAAAAACCACATCGACACCCACCATGCCGGCAACAGTACCGAAATGATTGCCGACGACCTCAATATCCACGATTATCTCACCACCATTAGCACAGCGTGCTCATCATCCTTAAACAGCATCATGTTTGGTGCCAGATTGCTAAAGCATAACCTGTTGGACGCAGTGATTGTGGGAGGAACCGATGCTTTGAGCCGTTTTACTTTAAACGGATTCAACACTTTGATGATTCTTGACCGCGAACATTGTCGTCCCTTTGATGCCACACGACGTGGATTAAATTTGGGTGAAGGAGCAGGATATCTTGTTCTTGAACGTGCTAACGATGCCCTTTCGGAGAAAAAGAAGGTTTTCGCACAGGTTTCCGGCTACGCCAACGCCAACGATGCATTTCATCAAACGGCTTCCTCCGAAAATGGCGAAGGTCCCTTTTTAGCCATGCAGCGCGCTGTTGCAAAAGCGGGGTTGTCGCCTAAAGACATTGATTATATTAACGTTCACGGTACAGGAACCGACAACAACGACCTGACCGAAGGAGTTGCCATGAAACGGCTTTTTGGCAAAAACATGCCTCCTTTCAGTTCCACCAAAGCTTTTACCGGTCATACATTGGGTGCAGCGGGAGTCATAGAAAGTATTATTTCGATTCTTTCAATGGAGCACAATCAAATCTATCCCAATGTGAATTTCAAAGAAGTTATTGAAGAAACTGGTTTAGTGCCAGTAACCAAACTCACCCACCTTAGTTTAAATCATGTGTTAACCAACAGCTTTGGATTTGGAGGCAACGACTCCTCAGTGGTTTTTTCTAAAGTTGGACCTAATTCTGATGCATCATGATGATTCCTCCGATATATATTGACGGAAGTGGAGCTGTTGTTCCTCAATCTACTGTAAATCCTTCAGATTTATTGTCTGAAATCACTGAATACAATGAGCGTTTTTTACAAGTAATTCCTCCCAACTACCGTGATTACATCGATGTGAAGTTGTTGAGGCGCATGAGTAAAATTGTAAAAATGAGCATGGTTAGCTCACAAATAGCCATGAAAGAAGCTGGTGTTGATCAGGTGGATGCATCATGACCGGAACAGGAATGGGCTGTCAAATAGATACCGAAAAGTTCCTGAATGCCATGATTGAGAATGACGAAACTTTGTTAACACCAACATCATTTATTCAGTCAACACACAACACCATGGGCGCACAAATCGCCCTTGCACTCGAAAATAAAAACTACAACATGGCATTTGTTCACCGTACTTTTTCGTTTGAAAGCGCTGTTCTTGATGCGATGATGAAGTTAGCAGATGGTGAAGCCAATAAGATACTCGTGGGTGGCATTGATGAAATTACCGAAGAAAGTTGGTTGATTAAGACTCAAATTGACTATTACAAAAAAGAAGCTTGCAATAACCTTCTTGTTTACAACGATATACAACCCGGGGCATTATCGGGTGAGGGAAGTGCTTTCTTTGTCTTATCATCGATGCCTTCTGAAAAATCGTATGCAAAACTTAAAGGCGTAGGCAATTATTATAAACCGAAATCCGACAAAGAGACTCAAAGGTTCATTGAGACATTTATTCAGAACAATGATCTGGAAATCAACGATATTGATTTGGTTTTAATGGGAAGCAATGGCGATCAAATCTTTGATCAGGTGTACGACAAACTCTCAAACGGTTTTTTTAATGGAATCAGCATAGGTAAGTACAAACACCTGTGTGGTGAATATGATACGGCCAGCAGTTTCGCTTTATGGATTGCGGCGAATATCATCAGAAATCAACAGATTCCAGCTACAATTTCAAACAATTCTCACCAGAAAAAACCGTTAAAAAACATACTCATTTACAATCATTTTAGAAATATCAACCACAGTTTGATACTGGTATCTAATCCCTCATGTTAATTCCCGATTTTTATACCATCCAAAAAGCTGAAATAGTTGGTGAAAAACTACAGGCAACTCTTGTGCTAAACCCTGATCATGGCATCTTTAAAGGACATTTTCCGGGACAGCCTGTTGTTCCAGGTGTTATTCAATTGCAAGTGATAAAAGAATTGCTTGAAGCGCATTTGAATTATAAATTACAGCTCACCAACATGTCGCAGGCCAAATTTTTAATGATGATTATTCCGGATAAAGAACCCTTGACTGTAACCCTTTCGCATAGATTAAAAGAAACCGGGTATCTACATGTTGATGGTGAGGTATCCAGAGGTTCACAGATTTTCACTAAAGTAAAAGCTGATTTTCAACGTCAAGAGGTTTTATTGAAATAATTTATTTCAAATTATCCACTTACATCTGGATAAGATTGCAAAGAATCTGTACTCAATGGTATTGAGAATTAGAGAAACTTTTTTTTGATAAATTCATCAAAAGCCTCTTTGTATTGTTTACTTATAGGAATCCATTCTTTTCCGAAAATAATGCGGTCACGTTCAATGGTTTTGATTTTATCCAGTCCTACAATGTAGGAGCGATGTATTCGCATAAATCTGTCCGAAGGCAATTTTTCTTCCAACGATTTCATTGTTGAAAGAAAAATAGTGGGTTTATTCGATGATTCAAGAAAAATTTTCACATAATCTTTAAGACCTTCAAAATAAAGTATATCGTCATAATTTATACGCTTAAGCTGGTAATCAGCCTTTACAAACAGGTAATCATTCGATTCAGTACTCGGTAAATTACTGCTTGCTTTCTGAAGTGAGAAAAGGTTAAAATATTTTTTTGCACGATTTACTGATTTCAGAAACACCTCATAGCTAATTGGTTTCATTAAATAGTCAAGTGCATCAAGTTTAAACCCTTCTATAGCATATTTATCGTAGGCAGTAGTAAAGATGACTTTGCTATTATTATTGAGTATTCCTGCGAACTCAACGCCTGTTAAGTCAGGCATTTGTATATCTAAAAAAAGAAGCTGAATAGGGTTTTCCTCTAAAAATTCCATGGCATCAATGGGATTGTCAAAATGACCTTTTAATTCCAAAAAAGGTGTTTTTTGAATATAACTAACTATCAGCCCCAAGGCCAACGGCTCATCGTCAACAGCAATACACGTGATATTATTCATGGTTAGTCATTCAATGGCACTTGTAATTTAATGGTATAAACGCCCTCTTTTTCTGATTGAGTAAGCAGTGCTTTATCTCCATATAATAGATTAAGACGGCGCTTGATATTGACAATGCCCAGCCCGCCTTTTTCCTTGATTGGTTTGTTGGCATTTTGCGGAATGCTGTTTTCACAAGTGAAAACGAGGTGGTTACCTTCTGTTTTTAATAAGATAGAAATGAAAGAATCACCACGATAGCTAATGCCATGTTTAAATGCATTTTCAACAAAAGGAATAAAAATAAGCGGTGGAATTTCAACAGTGGGAGCATCTTGTTGAATATTAACAGATAGTTTAACCTTTGAAGAAATCCGTTGCTGCATCAAATCAATATAGTTTTGCATAAACTGAAACTCCTTTTTTAAGGCAACCGTCTTAATATCAGATTCGTAAATTAAATACCGCATTAAACCCGATAATTTCTCAACTGCTTTTTGTGCCTGGTCTCCATCAATGGCAATTAACGCATAAATCCCATTGAGTGAATTAAAGAAAAAATGTGGACTGATTTGGTTTTTCAGAAATGCCAATTCTGAATCCACGCTGGCTTTTTCAATTTCCTTTTGTTTGGCTTCATTTTTCCTAAGTTGTTGAATGATGGCCATACCACTACTAAACCCCAGAACAACAATCATTAAGAAAAAGTTATCAATTAATTTCGGATGCAAACCAAAAAGCCCATTCAAAGGCACGCTTCCTCCTTGCATAATTCTTTCAGGCCTTAAACTGTCAAGTTGCAGGATGTTGTATAAGTATTGAGAAAAGATGAGCAACAATATGGCAAACAGCAAAATGACTCCAAAAAAATAGATTTTTCTTTTTGCAAAAAAGAACCGGGGAACAATCACCAAATAATTGATATAAAAAGCCACAGTCATGAAAACTAATTGGTAGTAATAGCTGTATATCCAGAAGGTTGCACGGTCACTATTTCTTTCAAATACAAAAAGTGGAAGAATGGAAAAAAGCAACAATCCAATTACATGGGGCAACCATTTATCTATTTTATTTTTAGTCATTTTCATATTGTAAATGTAATGGTTAAAAGAATATACCCGCAAACGTTCAATACGATTACCTTATTCATGTCGGAGCGCTTCAATGGGATTTAGTACCGAGGCTTTTCGAGCCGGATACCATCCAAAGAACACCCCGATAAATGTGCAAAATAAAAAGGACAGCAAAATCGAATCTAGGGTAATTAATACGGGCCATCCTAAGATATTTTCAACAAGGCTAGAGACTACAACCCCCAATCCAACACCAATTACTCCTCCAATAACACTCAATAGTGTGGCTTCCAGAAGAAACTGCTTTAAAATATCTCTTCCCTGACCTCCTATGGCCATTCTAAGTCCTATTTCGCGGGTACGCTCAGTAACAGATACGTACATAATATTCATAATTCCGATACCTCCTACCACCAATGATATGGCAGCTATCGAACCCAACAATACCAACATCATCTCCGAGATAGATCCAAAATTACTGATCAATTCTTCCTGCGTTCTGATTTCAAAATCATCATCTTCACTCTCTTTCAATTTGTGAGACATCCGCAGCAATTTGGTTATTTCGGCACTTGTTTCAGCAATTTGTTCCTCCGATTTGGCAGATATAACAATGGCACGCAAATAAGTTTGTCTAAAAAGCCGTTTCATAACGGTGGTATAAGGTGCCAAAACCATATCGTCCTGGTCTTGCCCAAAAGTATTGTCGCCTTTCTCCTGTAACGTTCCAATAACTTTAAAAGGAATATTATTAAATCGAATGGTTTTTCCAATGGGATCTTCACCTTCTTCAAATACATTTTCAATTATTGTTTGCCCAATTAGGCAAACCTTAGCTGCATTTTTAATTTCCTGATTAGTATATATCCTTCCTGTTGCAACCTCGTATTTTTTAATAAAAGGATACTCTTCGTTACCGCTGTATATTTTAGTTGGCCAATTATTTGAACCGTACACTATTTGTCCACTACCATCAAGTTCAGGAGAAATAGCGTCAATAAGCTGACTGTTATTTTTTAAATAACTTACATCTTTCACCTCAAGGGTTTGCGACTTCGACCGATCCTGAAGTACACCACTTCGATTTTGACTTGCCGGCATAACATTTATCAGATTGGTTCCCATTGAAGAGATGGTAGACCGTATACTCTCATTGGAACCCTGACCAATGGCTAACATGGAAATTACAGCAGCAACACCTATAACGATACCAAGCATGGTTAAAAATGAGCGCATCTTATTGCGTCTGATGGCGGATATGGCGATTTTAAATAAATTAAGCAGTTTCATCTGTATATACTTTATTAATAAAAAATGGATTTAGCTTTCGTTTTCAAATTCTGAAAGCACCTTCATGGCATTTTTTCTATTTGTTATACTTACATCTTTTATGATGCTTCCATCACGAAAGAGCACGTTTCGTTTGGTAAATTCAGCAATATCTGGTTCATGTGTTACAAAACAAATCGTCATTCCTTTATCGTTTAATTCCTGAAAAAGGGCCATTATTTCAAATGACGTTCGCGTATCAAGATTTCCAGTGGCTTCATCGGCAAAAATAACCACAGGGCTGTTTACCATCGAGCGTGCAATGGCCACCCTTTGCTGCTGCCCACCCGACATTTGATTCGACAAATGCTTCATCCGGTCTTTTAACCCCACCGCAATCAGCGCTTGCTCTGCCCTTTCTTTTCGCTCGGCATTGCTTACCAAGGGATTATAAAGCAAGGGTAACTCCACATTCTCCAGAGCCGATGTGCGTGGCAACAGATTGTAGGATTGAAACACAAATCCCAGTTTTAGGTTACGTATG
>CAYWNI010000188.1:0-6563 GCA_964459525.1 uncultured Lentimicrobiaceae bacterium
CCATCGACCCCAATAATACCGACATAGTTTATTCAGCTTATCAATATGGAAACATCTACCGTTATGATAAAAAATCGGGAGAACGCTTGAGTATAAAACCTTCGCCACGAAAAGATGAGTTGAATTACCGCTGGAACTGGGATGCTCCTTTTATCTTGAGTAACCACGCCCCAACTCGGTTGTATATGGTTTCTAACAAGGTTTTTAAAAGCGACGACAGAGGCAATTCATGGGAAGTAATTAGCGGTGATATTACACGCGACGAAGACCGAAACAAATTCCCTGTAATGGGTAAATACTGGCCGTCGGATGCTGTGGCCAAGGATGTTTCTACCTCGCAATGGGGAACAGGTGTGGCCTTGGCAGAATCGCCTCTGAAATCAGGACTTATTTTCGTGGGAACTGATGATGGCGTGATACAGGTGAGTAACGACGATGGCGCTGACTGGACAAAAACAACCACTTTTCCAGGAGTTCCTGAGTATACCTATGTGAGCGATATTTTTCCTTCTAATTTTAATGAAAACACAGTTTTTGCTTCGTTTAACAACATAAAAAGTGATGACTTTAAACCCTATTTGCTGAAAAGTACAGATTTGGGTAGTTCATGGGTCAGCATTGTAGGCGATTTGCCTGAAGATCAGTCGATACACTCGGTTATGCAAGACCCAGTTAACGAAAATTTGTTGTTTGTAGGCACAGAGTTCGGTATCTTTTTTACGCTGGATGGAGGAACTCATTGGATGAAATTGGGCTCAGGCTTGCCCGATATTGCGGTTCGTGATATGGTGGTGCAAGAGCGTGAAAGCGATTTGGTTATCGCCACTTTTGGCCGCGGTTTTTACATCCTCGACGATTATTCTCCCTTGCGTGTTCTTTCAGAAACCATTTTGGAAGAAAATGAAGCTTTGCTTTTTCCTGTAAAAGATGCTTTGATGTATATTCCTTCTGGGTCGCGCTATGGCACAGGCGATGCCTATTACCGTGCCGAAAATCCTGAATTTGGTGCTGCTTTTACCTATTATCTTAAGGCCGTTCCAAAGTCGTTGAAGTCGGAGCGCCTTAAAAAAGAAAAGGAACTTTTTGAAGCCGGGCAGCCAATTCCTCAGCCAAAACGCGAAGATCTGTTGGCCGAAGAGCGTGAAATTTCGCCCTATCTGGTGTTTACAATTAAAAATAGCCAGGGCGATGTGGTGCGAACACTTTATAGTAAAGCGTCTAAAGGAATCAACCGTGCTTTCTGGAATTTGCGGTATGGCAGTCCTGCACCTGTTAACTTGAAGCAAGATAAATTTGATCCTACCAAAGAAAGTGGAAGCTGGATGTTAGCATTACCGGGCGAATATACGGTAAGCATGTCGATGGTGGAAAATGGAACACAGAAACAATTGGCTGACCCCGTAACTTTTAAAACTGTGGTACTCAACAACAAAGCTTTGCCCGCCGGTGATCCGCAAATTGCTGCTGACTTCTACGCTCAGGTTGCTGATTTATACCGTGTTTATGCTGCCACTTCCGATTTTAGAGACGAGTTGTTGACAAAAACTGCTTATTTGCAGCAGGCTTTGCAGCAAAACGAAGCCGCTAACGCAGAGATGAAAGAAAAAGCGCAAGCCATCAAATACCAACTCGACGATTTGGGGTTTGTTTTTGAGGGAACTCCCGCCAAAGCCAGTTCTGAAGAAGTGCCACCTGAGCAGGTATCACTCGACGACAGGTTTGGAAATATTGCATGGGTAGCTTGGCAATCAACCGATGGGCCTACCGAAACACAGCACCACAACTACAGAATTCTTATGGAAGAATTTCCTCCGGTTTTGTTAGAACTTACCCAAATAAATGAAGAATTGAATGCCATGGATAAGATGCTCGACGAAATGAAAGTTCCGCATACGCCAGGCAGAGTGCCCAAGTTTTAGTGTGTAAAACTTCAATGGCCAACAAAGCAATCTGGATTATTCCGGATTGCTTTGTTTTTGTTTTAACTGATCCCGCAAAGAAAAGATTTGTTAGATAACATAGGTGTAGTGAATTTCAATAAACCCTAAAACCCGACAAAAATGAATGATAAAATAAAATGCCCCAATTGTGGACACAGTTTCGATGTAGAAGAAGCTTTAGCCGGAAAGCTGGAACAGCACTATAAAGCGGAGTTTGAGAAAAAAGTTTCGGAGCAAGCAGTTAAGTTCAACAAAGAAAAACAAAAACTAGAAGATGAACGAATGCTCCTTAGCGCTGAAAAGGAAAAGCAGGAAGAGTTTTTAAAATCAGAAGTTGAAAAGAAATTAAAAAAGGAAAAGGAGAAAATTGAAAAATCAACATTTGAGAGTTTTGAAGCGAAAATGAAATCGCTTGAAGAAGAGAACCAGAAACGGAAGGCTGAAAACACAACGCTTAAACAAAAAGAGATTTCCTTGTTGAAACAGGAAGCTGCATTAAAAGAAAAAGAAGAAGATTTAGCGTTAAGCCTCGAAAAACAATTGCTGGAAAAGCAAAAGGAAATTGAGAAAAAAGCAGCAACTCAATTATTGGAGCAAGCTGAAAAATTTAACAAGGAGAAACAAAAATATGAAGATGAACGGGTTAAGCTTAACACCGAAAGAGAAAAGCAGGGCGAAGTGTTAAAAGCCGAAATAGAGAAAAGGCTGAAAGAAGAAAAAGAGAAAATTGAAAAGTCAACATTTGAGAGTTTTGAAGCGAAAATGAAATCGCTTGAAGAAGAGAATCAGAAACGGAAGGCTGAAAACACAACGCTTAAACAAAAGGAGATTTCCTTGTTGAAACAGGAAGCTGCGTTAAAAGAAAAAGAAGAAGATTTAGCGCTAAACCTCGAAAAACAACTCTTGGAAAAGCAAAAGGAAATCGAAGATCGGGCAAGGGGTAAGGAGCGTGAAAGTTTTGAATTAGAAAAGATTAAGTTGCTCAAGCAAATTGACGATAACAAAAAGCTTGCCGAGGAAATGAAGCGAAAGGCCGAGCAGGGCTCTATGCAGCTTCAGGGCGAGGTTCAGGAGTTGGCCATCGAGGAATTGCTGTCTCGAACATATCCATTCGATATCATTCAAGAAGTGCCAAAGGGAGTTCGTGGCGCCGACAGTATTCAGGTTGTGAAAAATACCATGCAACAAGACTGTGGTTCTATTGTTTACGAAAGTAAGCGAACCAAAAACTTTGCAAATGAATGGATTGATAAACTAAAACAAGATCAGGTAACCTGTAAAGCCGATATTGCGGTATTGGTAACGCAATCATTGCCAAATGATATGGACAGGTTTGGCGAAAAAAACGGCGTTTGGATTTGTGGTTTCCATGAGTTAAAAAGTTTGTCGCTTGTGCTTCGTGAGATGTTGATAAAAACACACGCTGTAAAAGCATCGGAGACAAACAAAGGCGACAAAATGGAGTTGCTTTACAGTTACCTGACAAGTAACGAGTTTATTCAAAATATCAAAAGAATAGTTGAGAATTATGATGGAATGATCAACCTGCTTAACTCTGAGAACAAGGCCATGTATAAGATTTGGGCTCAAAGAGAGAAACAAATCTGGGTTGTTCAGGAAAATATTTCCTCGTTGTTTGGTTCAATAAAAGGAATCGCCGGCAACGAGCTGGAAGCTTCAAAAGTGCTCCAACTACCAGATATACAGATCGAAGACTAGTTTAACTTAAAGGGCTTTTGAGCTAATTTGCTGTGTTGTCGTACGAAGCACTCCACCTGAATGAGGTAGCAGGGCCATCGGTTTTGCCTTCTTTGTAATGAACAATGTTGCCCGATTCGTTGAGGATCTCTAGCTCTCCATCACACCAGCCAAAATCTGATAGTCCGCCACTTGCATAAAGCCATGCGTGGCAATTGTTGGATGGTTGTGTCACTGTCATTTCAAAGTTGGTCTGGTTTAGCATGTACTGAATATTTCCACTGGCATCTTTGTATCCGATGGTGTCGATGGTAGCACCAATGCTCTTTATAGAATAATTGATGGTATAGGTTTCAGCATTTTCTGAAGAATCTTTTTTGCAAGCTGTGGTTGCGATTAACCCTGCGGCCAATAATACGAAGAGTAGTTTTTTCATGTGTTATTTTAGTTTGAATAAGTTTTTGTGCTGCCAAAAGTAACAAAAAACGCTTGGTGTTTTCACCGTATTGCAGAATGCTTGTCAATCGTTAGGTTTTTCACGTATCTTTATCAGCACATTTTAAAATAGCTTTGTTATGAATAAAAAGAAAAACACTACCTGGTGGTTGCTTCTAGCAGCCGGAATTATTTTTATCTTATTGGCCTTCAAGGTTTTTTCGCATCCGGCTACTTCTATTGTTGGCTTGGCCATCTTTTTGGGCTGGGCAGCTCTTGTTTCCGGAATCCTCGAAATCACCTATGCTTTGTTGGCACGGGGCGTTTATTCCAATTGGGCCTGGAAGATTTTTGGAGGACTCATCGACTTGTTTATCGGAATCATTTTCTTGACTCATCCGGCTATCACAGCTGAAATTCTTCCCTTTTTCGTAGGCTTTTGGATGATTTTTATGGGCGTGATGAATATTTTTGGTGGCGTTGACGGTAAGAAATCCAGTTCATTTCAAGCTTTTTTGGGAATACTGCTTGTCATCGGAGGTTTTTGGATCAGCTACAACCCAATGGGTGAGGCAGCTTTGCTGGTATGGATAATCGGTGTAACCCTGATGTTTTACGGAATTTCGTTTGTGTATATTGGGCTTAAAATGGCTTCTTTGAAAAAAGGGTAGTTTCGTTGTTAACGCATATCAAGCCAGTTTTTTATCATTTCTAAACCAAATTCGGTCATTACCGATTCGGGATGAAACAGTATGCCAACCAAACGGAGTTGATTGTGGCAAAAGGCCATGTTGTCGCCGTTTTGGTCGCGCATGATTACCTTTAAGTATTCCGGAAAGGTGCTCTCATCGGCTAACCATGAATGGTAGTGGCCAATGTGGAATTGATCGGGCAAACCATTAAAAACAGGATGCTGCTTTGTTATGGTGCCAAGGTTTCGAATACCGTGCAGGGGCTTCTCGAGTTGCTTTAGTTTTGCACCAAGCACTTCGGCAAGTGCCTCATAACCCAGACAAATTCCCAAAATGGATTTTGTTTGAATTATTGATTGCAAAAAAGGCATGAGCTGCCCCGACTCGGAAGCCAAACCGGGTCCAGGTGATATGATGACTTTGTCGAAATCCGCGAGGTTCAGGTCGTTCAGGTTGTCGTTTTTTCTTAAAATAAAATCATCAACACCAGCTTGTTCAACAAGCTGAATCAGGTTGTAAGTAAACGAATCGTAATTGTCGACAATCAATAATTTCATCGGTCAAAAATAACATAAAGCAGTTGTGTGAGCCGATATAAAGAGTCGGTCAGGCAAAATAGTTTAACCTTGAACTTCCAGTCCTTTTAAAATTCTATTTTTGTTTCAAAATGGAGTCGATGTATTTTGATTTGAAACGGATGAATGAACTGGGGGAAAAACGTGTCCCCTTTCTGTTTGTGATAAACTTTGATGGCACGCAATCACAAATTATTCCCCTCAGCGAGGTAAATCCTAAAAACCTGCTTTATCATTTTCCGCAATACAGCAATACACCGCAACAGATTATCAAGCTCACCGAATTTGAATTTCAAATTGAACCGGTTTCAAAAAGCCGATATACAGATGCCTTTAACCTGGTAATGAAGCACCTAAACTATGGCGACAGTTTTTTGCTTAACCTTACCATGCCGTCTGTGGTGAGAACGCCACACACGCTTCTGGACTTTTATCTTTCGGCGAATGCACGTTTCAAATTGTGGGTAAAAAACCAGTTTGTGGTTTTTTCGCCTGAAACATTTGTGACCATTGAGCAAGGTGTTATCCGATCATTTCCAATGAAAGGAACTATAGATGCATCAGTTAAAGATGCTGAAATTAAACTACTTGAAAGCGAAAAGGAACTTGCCGAGCATTATACCATCGTCGATTTAATACGCAACGATTTAAGTATGGTGGCCAAAAATGTGAGGTTGGAACATTTCCGATTGATTGAACGTATACAAACACATCGCCACGCCATATTGCAGATGAGCTCGCAGATTGCCGGCGACCTGCCTCCCGATTTTCATGGTCATCTGGGCGATATTTTTTCGCAACTGCTACCTGCCGGGAGTATTACGGGTGCTCCCAAAAAGAAGACGGTAGAGATTATCAAAGATGCTGAGAACTATAACCGGGGTTTTTATACTGGCGTTATGGGAATTTACGATGGTTTGCAACTTTACAGCGCTGTCATGATCAGGTTTTTAGAGCAGGCCAACGGCCATCTGCTGTATAAAAGTGGGGGAGGTATTACGGTGCAAAGCCAGTGCGATGAAGAATACCAGGAATTAATTGATAAAATTTATGTGCCGCTTGCTTGAAACCATTCGGGTTGAAAACGGAATTCCGGAAAATTTGGAAGCTCACCAGCACAGGATGGATGTGGCAGGCAGGTTTTTCTTTGGAGACCACTTCGGTATCTCGCTGATTGATGAGATATCACCACTTATTGCCAGTCAAAAAAAAACCACTTCAAT
>CAYWNI010000189.1:0-1576 GCA_964459525.1 uncultured Lentimicrobiaceae bacterium
AAACATCATTGAACAGACAATTAACAATGACATTCAGCGACTTATAGAAGAGCCATGTGAATTAATTGGCGTAGAAAATAACCTAAAATGCATGCTTGAGACCAAATTTGGAGATGTATTTCTGGAAGGAAATGTCGACCGCATCGACAAGCGCATCGCTGACAACGAGATTAGAATAATTGACTACAAATCAGGCGCTGTTGATTTCAAGGAATTAACAATTCGCGAAATGGATACCATTGCCTCCAATCCCGACAACGGGAAAGCCTTTCAGCTGCTGCATTACGCCCTATTGTATGCCCAAAACTATCCAACAGAGCATAATCTGAGCGTCGGAAACGTTAGTCTTAGAAATATTTCTAATGGATTTATGGAACCTCGATTTGACAACAAAACGACCATTAACGACAACCTACCGAGGTTCAGGGAGTTAATTGTTGATTTGATAGAAGAAATTATAGATCCAGACATGGTTTTCAGTCAGACAGAAAACGTAGATTTATGCACCTACTGCGATTACAAAAACATTTGCAACAGAATATAACTCTGCCTTTATAATATGCAAACACTAAATATGAACGGATATGTTTTTAAATCCATTAAAAAAAACTATTTTTGTTATGTTTATTACGAAGCTCATTAAATAAATTACACACATGGATCAAAGTAAGTTTAAGATTCTTTTGGTGGATGATCGACCTGAGAACCTGATAACCCTTGAAAGTATTCTAGAAAGTCCTGAACTAGATATATTTAAAGCGAATTCTGGAAACGAAGCCTTAGGGTTATTGCTTGAGCACAACTTTGCTCTGGTGCTGTTGGATGTTCAAATGCCAGGCATGGATGGTTTTGAAACTGCTGAAATAATGCGCGCAAACGACCGAACCAAACACGTGCCTATCATTTTTGTAACAGCCATAAACAAACAGCGAAAACATATCTTTCAAGGATACCAATCAGGAGCTGTGGACTACCTATACAAACCCCTTGACCTTGAGATATTAAAGAACAAGGCGAAGGCATTTATCGAGTTTTTTAGGTATCGGCAAGCGCTAGAAACCACCACCCTGCAACTTGCAAATACGGTGGAAGAACTAAAAGCTGCAAAATCACAGGCCGAACAAGCTACTGTTACCAAGAGCATGTTTCTCGCCTCTATGAGTCATGAAATACGCACACCCTTAAATGGCATTATTGGCATGGCCGACCTTGGTTTAATGGATGAAGACCTAACTTCGTTACAAAAAGAACGGTTAGGCGACATTAAAAACTCCGGAGAAACACTCCTAGAAATTATCAACGAAATTCTGGACATTTCTAAAATAGAAGCTGAAAAACTGGAATTAGAAGAAATTGAGTTTAGCCTCCGCGATTTGGTTGAAAAATTATTTAACACAGTCAGCATAAAAGCGCTCGAAGAAAATAATGAGCTTATCTGCGATATCGATCATGATATTCCTGATGGGATTATCGGTGACCCACTCCGCATTAAACAAATATTACTTAACTTACTTAACAATGCGGTAAAATTTACAGAAGAAGGAATCATTAGGCTGAACATTAAGCTTATAGACAA
>CAYWNI010000189.1:1586-6558 GCA_964459525.1 uncultured Lentimicrobiaceae bacterium
TCGAAGAACAACTCAGAATTAAATTCAGTGTGGTTGACACTGGCATTGGCATCTCGCCCGAGGCCATGGGAAGACTTTTTCAAACCTATTTACAGGCCGAAACATCAACAACACGAACCCATGGTGGAACAGGGCTAGGTTTAAATATTGCGCAAAAACTTGTTTCGTTAATGGGAGGCAAAATAACCGCCGAAAGCGAAAAAGGGAAAGGAAGCACTTTTAGCTTTACCATGAACATGATTGCTGGAACTGAGCATAACAACTGCGACAAACTTGCCATTACACCTCCCGTGACAAAACAAAAAGTTCTTGTTATTGATGGGCATGTTGATGCTGCTGAAGTCTTGTCTAAAATACTATCTGGATGTGACATAAAAAACACAATAGTAAATAATGTTGAAGCCGCCATTCCTCTTTTAGAAAAAAATGATTACACCATCATTTTTATCGATTTTGAGCTGGGCAGTTACACCGGCGATCAGGTGGCAGAAATGCTAAACAACAAATTTCCAAATAAAAACTTAAATCTGGTTTTCCTTTCACATGTAAAAGCCTCAATCCGTGTTGACAAACTAAGAAAAACTGAAAAATATGACTTTATTACAAAACCGGTACTACAAACAAAAATAAAGTCAATCTTCCTTAAAAAGTTTGGACAACCGGAGGAGTCAAGCAAAAAAGCTACAGCCAAAACCACTTCCAAAGAACCTGAAAACAACAAAAAGCTTAGCATTTTAGTAGCTGAAGACCAAATTATTAATCGAAAAATTGTTGTGCAACTTTTGGAGAAAAAAGGATGGAAAGTAACCACAGTTGAAAACGGGCAGCTGGCCATCGACCAGTACACTGCACATCCCAAACAATACAACATCATTCTCATGGACGTGCAAATGCCTGAAGTAGATGGATATACTGCTACAGAAAAAATACGCGAGTTTGAACAAAAAAACGGAAACCATATACCCATAGTTGCCATGACCGCCTTTGCCATGGTTGGCGACAAAGAAAAATGTATTGCTGTGGGAATGGATCACTACATATCAAAGCCTATCAGTCCAGATGAGTTATACAGTACCATCATAAAATACGCACATACCTCATAACCCTGTCAGGCAAGCTGGCAAAAGAGATATCAGTATGGAAAAAAAAAACTTTGTAAACTACAACGAGGCTTCTTCCTGGGAAAAACTAAAACACTCCATCACTTCATGGCGGCATATCGGGGTCGGCAAAAGCTTACTGATCTGGTTCTTAGCCATTTCATTTGTGCCTCTTCTTACAGTTAGTTACATCAACTACCTTGTAGCCTATCAAGGACTCACTATCGTAGCCGACAAATCTCTTAGTTCTTCATCGCAGCTGCGTGTGAAATACATTAGCACTTATTTTATAAGCGCTATCGACTTGCTCGAAATTACAGCCTCCTCCCCTGCTAGGCTTAATACATTTCAAGAGCTAGAAAAGAGTTATGAAAACAGCGGACTAACTCCTGAGGAATTCACAAAAACGCAAATTTTTATTGACTTGTCGACAACACTCAGTGATGAGTTCCGTAAACCTTTAGCAGAAAACAACCTATACAACATTCTGTTTATAGACAATTCTGGCAATGTTCTTTTTTCAGTAAAAAACGAAAATATACTCGGGAAAAATATTTTTGATAATGCATTGATGACTGGGGCACTGAGTCAGACTGCCCGAAAATCGAAAGAAACTGACCAAATTTTGTTTAGTGATTTGGAGGTGTTCAGCCCAAGTTACGGAACCGTTTCAGGTTTTTTTACCACCCCAGTAAAAAAAGCCAATCAAGAAGTTTTTGGTATACTAGCCTTGCAGATCACCATGGATGGTATTAACAAAATGATTCAGCAAGAAGCTGGCTATGGAGAAACGGGGCAGGCTTTTCTTATTGGGGAAGACTTCCTGCTTAGATCGGTTCCTCGTTTTGGTAACAAAACCGACATCCTCAACATTAAGGTAGACAACGAAAAAACACGGGAATGGAAGGATTATTTGCTGCACAAAAACGATCAGAACTACCTTAAGTCTAAAGAGATAAACGAAGAAAAAGTATCCAACTACAACTCCGACAACAAAGGAAAATACGTGATGGGCATGTACCGGAATATCGACATGCTTGAGCAATATGGAGTTAACTGGGCACTTGTGGAAGAAATTGATCATTCGGAAGCATTCGAAAATGCTATGTGGTTGTCGGATATTGCTAAGTTATCGCTTATTATCACTGTGTTAACAGTTATGCTTATTGCTTTGCTTGTTACGCGGTGGTTTGTAAATCCTATAAAACAACTGTCGTCGTGGGGCAAAGAAGTTGCTGTAGGCAAGCTGGAATCGAAAGGAATAAAAGCACCCAAGAATGAAGTTGGAGATATGCGCAATACATTCAACAAACTGGTTAGTTCCTTAAGATCATATGCCAACGTGGCAAAACAAATGTCGAAGGGTGATTATAGCGAAATGGTGGAAATTCGCAGTAAGGAAGATATTCTAGGAAGTTCTATTAACCAAATGATAGAAAGCCTTAGATCGGTAGTTGATCAGGCCAACAAAATAGCCAAAGGCGACTACACTGCTGTTATTACACCGCGCAGCGATAACGATGCACTGGGCAAAGCCCTCTATAAAATGACAGAAACCCTGCGCGAGAATGCCAGTCGTATTCAGGAAGATAATTGGCTAAAAACAGGACTCAACAACCTCGACAGCGAACTAAAAGAGCACGAGAGCGTCAAAAGCTTAATGGATACTATCGTTAGCTTCTTTTGTAAATACTTAGACGCACAAACCGGTCTCTGTTATTTATTTGACGGAAAAAAACTAAATCTTACCTCCAGTTTTGCAGTAAAGGAAAGCGATAAAATAAAATTTAAAAGCTTTTTGCCGGGAGAAGGTATTATTGGGCAGACCTTTTCCGACAAAAAACAAATCGTTGTTTCTGACTTCAACAACCAAGACCTTCCTGTGTTTGATTATGGCCTCGGCGAAACTCCCCTACGCCACTTCATTGTAATACCTTTAACCAAAAACAACGAAACCATCGGTGTAATGCAACTTGGCTTGATAAATGCGCCAACCCAATCTCAATTTATTTTTATCGATCAAGCCGTCAGTGATACAACCCTAGCTATAATTACCTTACAGGCTCACCGCAGGGTAATAGAACTATTGTCGCACTCACAGGAACAAGCCAATGAGCTCGAGGTGCAGCAAGAAGAACTCAAACAAACAAACGAGGAACTGCAAGAACAAACAAATGCCCTGCGTATTTCAGAAGAAAACCTACAGGAGCAACAAGAAGAATTGCGCGTAACCAACGAAGAACTTGAAGAAAGAACAAAAGCACTTGAAATACAGCGCGATGCAATAAAAAAGAAAAACCTGGAACTCGAAGCAGCACGTAAAGATATTGAGAAAAAAGCGCACGATTTGGAGTTAGCAAGCAAATACAAGTCGGAATTTTTAGCCAACATGTCGCACGAATTACGAACTCCGCTTAACAGCATTATAGTGCTATCGCAGCTCATGGCTGAAAACAAAAAAAACCACCTAGACGATAAAGAACTACAGTTCGTAAAAACAGTGCACAGCTCCGGAAATGATCTGCTAAACCTCATCAACGACATTCTGGATTTGTCAAAGGTTGAGTCAGGAAAAATTGAACTCGAACCAGAGCGACTTTACCTCACAGATCTAAGTTCCTTTGTTCAGGATACCTTTGAGGAGGTAATGAAAACCAAAGGGTTAAGTCTTGAAATAGAAATAAATAAAGACCTTCCTGCATTTATTATCAGCGACACTCAACGGGTGCAGCAGATCGTAAAAAATCTTTTTTCAAATGCCATTAAATTTACCGAAAAAGGAACCGTGAGCCTAATTATCTGCAAACCCGATGACACCATCATTTTCAATAACCCGAACTTAACCCATGGACATTGTATTTCCATTGCAGTAAAAGACACCGGTATTGGCATTCCAAGCGACAAGCAAGACCTAATTTTTGAAGCCTTTAAACAGGCAGATGGCACTACAAGCCGACGTTATGGTGGAACAGGACTAGGACTTAGCATAAGCAAAAATTTTTCCAGACTACTGGGTGGCGAGATGCAACTTGAGAGCCAAGATGGTGTTGGATCAAGTTTTATACTGCTGCTTCCATACAAATTACCTGAAACCGAATCAGACGATACGATTTCAATGGTTCAAGAAAAAATTTCTGTAGTTTCTACTATAACAGAATCTAACGCTGAGTCTATTACCCCATTTGACGACACTGCTCAAGCCAACATACCATCAAACGATGACAGGAACAACATCTTTGAAAAAGACCGCGTCGTGTTAATCATTGAGGATGATGAAAAATTTGCTTCCGTGCTTCTTAGTCTTGCCCATGAGCATCAGTTTAAAGCCCTTATTGCGCCTAACGGCGAAAATGGCCTGTATCTTGCCGATTATCACTTACCTAAAGCCATTATTCTTGATATCGGGCTGCCAGGCATGGACGGCTACGAGGTAATGGAAAAGCTGAAAATAAACCCCAAGACAAGGCATATCCCTGTGCATTTCATGTCGGCGAGCGAC
Source organism: uncultured Lentimicrobiaceae bacterium (assembly GCA_964459525.1). Lineage (GTDB taxonomy): Bacteria > Bacteroidota > Bacteroidia > Bacteroidales > F082 > UBA6244. The sequence goes on from CAYWNI010000189.1 coordinate 6,186, forward strand.
CGCAACATCAATGCATTAAAAATGGGTGCTATCGGATTTTTAACAAAACCTGTGCTAAAGGAAGAAATAGACAAAGTATTCGACAAAATTGAATTGCTAATATCTAAACCCATTCACCGATTACTTGTGGTTGAAGATGAAGCTATTACCAGAAAAAGTATCATCAATCTACTCCAAGGCGATAACATCGAAATAATTGATGTACCCACGGGCAATGGTGCATTAGAGCTACTTGAGCACGAAACGTTCGATTGTATGATTCTTGATCTAGGTTTGCAGGACATGACTGGGTTTGAACTTCTTGACATCATCAACGAAAAGCAGCTTTCGCCAAACCTCCCGATTGTAATTTACACCGGCCGCGACCTTACCA
>CAYWNI010000190.1:0-6553 GCA_964459525.1 uncultured Lentimicrobiaceae bacterium
GGAAAATAGCATTGCCTTCGCCTTCCGACTTTCCCATTTTTCCGGTGCCATCGAGTCCGGGAATTTTAACCAACTGCTCTCCAAAATTAAAAGCAGAAGGTTGCGGAAAAAAATCGACATGATAGAGGTGGTTAAACCTGCGTGCAAACGTTCGGGCCATTTCCAGATTTTGCTCCTGGTCTTTCCCAACCGGTACTTTGTTCGACTTGTGAATAATAATATCAGCCGCCATGAGTGTAGGATAGGTAAGCAGTCCGGCATTTACATTTTCGGGTTGCTTACGGGCTTTTTCTTTAAAGGTAGTTACCCGTTCCAGTTCACCAAGGTAGGCATTCATGTTTAAAAACAAATACAACTCCGCGGTTTCGGGGAGATCGCTCTGCAAATAAAGCGTAGCCTTTTCAGGATCTAATCCGGCAGCCAAATATTCGACAAGCACCTGACGCACATTGTTTTGCAGATTTGCTGGGGTTGGATGTGTTGTAAGAGAATGGTAATCAGCAATAAAAAAGAAACACGTGTGTGTTTCCTGCATTTTTACAAAATTCTTTACCGCACCAAAATAATTTCCCAGATGCAAATTTCCGGTTGGCCTTATGCCACTTAGTACAATCTCCTTTTTTTCCATGCGGCAAAAGTAGTAAAAAGCGGTTTATTGTAATATGCCGGAACGAAAACGACCTGAGAGCAAAATATGCGGTTTTTTACTTGCCATGATAACACCCAAAGTTGTAGTCAAAGCCTTTGTGATTAGTTATTGGTTTACTTGTGAAGTTCCATCCGGCTTCAAAAATTTTTGATGCGAAAAAGATAAATCGGTCGAAAACGTGATGATGGTATATCTAACCCCATTTCTGGAAGAAATTTTGTTGATTACCAGCAGACTGAATAAAGCGCTACCCGAAAAATCTATCAATAACTTTTAATAAAATAACACACAGCGCGATTCAAACAGAATTTTCAGAACAGGGGCAAATCATTTTATTCACTCCTTTTCTTTTTTATTTAAATGAGGTATATCTTGTTTATATTGTGCTGGTTAATCATATTGAGCTGAACAATTTTTAAACTTAAATTAACAAGTAAACAGTATTTTTCTACTTTTGTCCGCAATATACATTATGCAACAGCACATGAAAAAAGGATTAAAGGAGTTTATTTCTACTGTTCGACATCTGGCCAATGAGCATGGAATAGAGTCGGTAATATTAGAAAAGCTTCAGGAAAATCCTGAATTCAAGCAAGAAATAAGCAACCACAACATTAAAACAAATGAACAGCTGGTGGCTTTGATACTCGAAAATGAGCGTCACATGTTTGAAGTAATTTTCAAGGACTATAATTTTGATGGTTACGATGATGCTATTGATATACTTTTTACCGTTAGCAAGGAAATGTCGCAAAAGTTTCGCAACCTGACTCCTTCAGTAACACACGCATACAAATACCGTTATCCCCTTATTTATCAAGACCATCTTGATATTCGCATTGGGTTCATTAATGAGAAAATTCAGATAAACATGCAAAAGGGAATAAGTCAGGGAATGTACCGCGACGACCTAAGCATCGAATTGGTATCGCGGCGTTACATCAGCAGATTACTTGATATTCATGATGTTGACAGTTTTCCTCCTGAACAGTTTTCATTCAACACGCTTTTCGATCAAATGTTTGAAAACTTCGTAACCAGCATTGCCACTCCCAAAGGCATTGAATACTACAACAAGAAAAAAAAGAAAGCTAAGTTTTAACCCTTTAGTTTTTCACCAATTTTTTTACAACTGATTGGTTTTTACTGTCGGTAAATTTCAAAAGGTATAATCCCGGAGGTAACAACTCCAATTGAATCGATACGCTTCTTTCCGTTTCAACCTGCACCTGATTCATCTGCCATACCGCACGCCCTGTCAAATTGTAAATTTTGATTTCAAGGGTGGTAGGTTGCTTGGCTTGCAAATGGATATTTAAAGTGGTAGAAATAGGATTCGAGTAATTTATTTGCTCAAAATCGGTAGCCAGCCACTCCGACACCCCGAGGGTTTTTTCAACAACAAGCTGCATCACAACGGGTAAATGATCTGAATTTCCATAAAGCGCCGTCAGCACATCAGAAGGCACACTGGTGTTGGTTGGCGAGTCGGTCAGATTTTTGTTAAAATGCAGCCCATCCTGCCCCACAGCCCAATACGTACCGGGAAGATAGCGCACCGATTGCGTGCCAAACTTGATGCTGTTCGACATCAAAACAAAGTCAAACCTGTCGTCCATGCCACCCGTTGAAGCACAACCATTTGAACTGCTGTGCGTACTTTGGGTATGAACCTGTGCGAATGATGAATTGTTGTTCCAACTTCCGGGCTTGCTTATCGGGTCGTTAAATCGCAAATCGGTGTTATCATATTGAGTAAATGTTTGATAAGCAGCTTCTGAGCTGGTGTAAACGTTAAAATCGCCGGAAAGCAAATAGTTTCCTTCTGTTCCAAATTCTTCTAAAAAAGTCATGGTATTTTGTGCCATAATCTCCCGTTTCTGGGCATCCTCAGTAGAGTTTCCAGCTTTTAAATGCCCAACGATGCAAATAACAAAAGCCGTGTCGCCAAAAACCAAATCGTTCGATTTGTAATAAAGCTTGTACACATCAATGTCGCGCACGTAGTTTTGAGCTATTACATGGGAGTGCAACGCCAGTTTTTCGTGGTTGTAAAACAGCAGGTTAACCAAATACGGCGAAGCCTCATAAATGTAATTTGCCATCCTGTATTTATCAGAACCATTGTTGTTTACGGCAAAATCGAGCAGATGCTGATGCACGGCCTGCGATGCGCCTACCTCGTTAACGGCAAAAATGTCGGGCTGTATATAGTTCAGTATCGTGCTGATGTATTGGTCTTTCTCGGTAATGTTGTTGTTTTGCTCGGTACAATAACTGGTTATATTACCGTAATTCAACAGGTTGTATTGCAAATAGGTAAGTGTATCCTGCGAAAAGCCATGAAGACTGAGCAATAAAAGAGTAAAAAGAATCTTATTTTTCATTGGAATTTTTTAAACAACAAAACTAACATTTTAAGCTGGACGGGTTTATAAAAAAACACGCCGCTCTTTTAATGACTTGTAGGGCAAAGGCAAAGTTTTGTATTTTTATAGCTTAAAAGTTCAATAACCTTAAGCAATCGTAATATGCTCTTTGGAAAATCAAAAGACAGTGGAAATTTCAAGTTCAAAAGCCTGCAATCTTACGCCTGGGACAGGGCCATGGGAAGCAAGCGAAAGTTCAGAAAAGTGTTCGACAAAAACGAAATCAACTACCTGAGTGTTGAATTGGCTTTTTACAACAAGTTGTTCGATGAGGACGACTGGGAAACCACCATCAAGCTCAGAGCAGTACCGATAGATGGAAAAAAAATCGGTAAAGAACTCTGCGCTAAGGAAGAAAAAATTTCCATCTCTAAAGATGAAAATATCATTACCTACACCTTTGGCTGGGGCGACGATGAAAGAGGGAAGTTCTGGAAACCTGGTAAATACCGCTGGATTGCCCAAATCGACGGAAAACAAGTTGGCACTACCGACTTTTTCATAGAAAATTACAACCGGGTTACCGAAAAAGAAAACCCCTATTTTGAAGCCATTACTTTTAGAACTTACGAAGCCCCAAAAGGCGATTTGGACGTAGAAAAACGGGTGTACCTGAAATCATTCAATGTAAGCGAAACACGCTATATCATGAGCGAATTGCGGTTTTTAAACAAAATTACCGAAGATTGGGTTTGTGAGCTGTTTTTCAACTACATCGACGATACAGGACAGCGGATTGGCGTGGCCGACACCATGGTTTTTATCACGCCTACGCGTGGTGTGGGCGAATCATTTACCATTACCGCAGGCTGGGGAGGTGAAAATACTGGCACCTGGATTGAGGACAAATACCGCATCGAAGTCGTTTTTATGGACACCACCGTGGCCATAATACCCTTTACGGTGGGTGAAGAAAATGTGGAACGCATTAGCGAATACGAAGCGGTACTCAATGATGATGTTTTGGGCTTATTCGACACATCACATGTTTCGCCCGACAAGTTGCAGGTAAACAAAAAAAGCGAAGACACCAGCAATGATGATGACAATACTGATGACGATGACGATGAAGACAATGAAGAAACCGCAGACAACACCACTGATGAAATTGAAATCGACAACCGTCCGCTGTCGGAAATTCTTGCCGACCTGGATGCACTGGTAGGATTGGAAAACATCAAGAAAAAAGTGCGTGAATATGTTGATTACGTGAGCTTTTTGCAATATCGCAAAGAAAAAGGATTTAAAGATGATGAAGACATTCAACTGCATAGCGTGTTTACCGGAAATCCGGGAACAGGAAAAACAACAGTGGTGAAAATGCTTGGAAACATTTACCATTCGATGGGCTTGCTATCAAAAGGCCATGTGCATGCCGTTGAAGCCAATGATCTAATTGCCGGATTTGTGCGCCAAACAGGAAAAGACACCAAAGAAGCCATCGAAAAAGCAAGAGGCGGAATCCTGTTTATCGACGAAGCTTACATGCTGTATAAGGAAGGTGCTTCCGGCGATTTTGGCCCTGAGGCCATTGCAGCACTCATCACTGAAATGAGCGACGGTGAAGGCGATATCGCCATCATGGTGGCCGGATACCCGAAAGAAATGGAAACATTTATAAAATCAAATCCAGGACTAAAATCAAGGTTTAAGCACCAATTTCACTTTGAGGATTATACCCCCACAGAACTGCTAAAAATTGCTCACTATGCCGCCACAAAAAAAGACGTGATCATTAGCGATGGCGCGAAAGATAAACTAAGTAAAATAATTACGGAAGCCTACCGAAAACGCGACCGTACCTTTGGCAATGCCCGTTTTGTGTCGGCGTTGGTTGACGAGGCCAAGCTAAACATGGGCATCAGGGTAGTGCACACGCACGATCCTGAAAAACTAAACAAGAAAATTCTTTCGGTTATTCAAACAGAAGATATTGAAGATATTTCAGAAGCTGCTGGAAATAAAAAACTCGAAATACCAATTGACAATGAGCTTCTTAAATCAGCACTTGATGAGCTAAACGCGCTCACCGGACTCGAAAACATTAAGCAGGAAATTAACGAATTGGTACGCCTTACCCGGTATTATAAAGAAATCGGACGCGACGTGCTGAAGGCTTTTTCGATGCACAGCATTTTTAAGGGCAATCCAGGTACCGGAAAAACAACTGTTGCCCGCATCATTGGCAAGGTGTTTAAAGCCCTTGGCTTGCTCGAACGTGGGCATTTAATTGATGCCGACGGAAGTGCTTTGGTGGCTGGTTTTGTGGGGCAAACAGCTCTAAAAACCAAAGAGTTAATAAAGCAAGCGATGGGAGGTGTGTTGTTTATCGACGAAGCCTATTCGCTAACCGAAGGCCACAACAACGAATTTGGCAAAAAAGCACTGGCGGCATTAATCAAAGAAATGGAAGACCAACGCGGCAATTTCAGCGTAATAGTAGCGGGATATACCGACAACATGGATGCGTTTGTAAAATCAAATCCAGGCATTGATTCCCGTTTCGACAACACCTATGTTTTTAACGACTTTTCGCACGATCAACTCTGGTTAATAGCCAATAAAATGCTTATTACAAGAGGTTTGATCATTGACAAAGAAGCCGAAAACCACCTAAAAACTTACATTGGCTTTTTGCATGAAACCCGTAACCGGTTTTTTGGAAATGCCCGCTCTGTACGAAAAATCGTCGAGAAAACAATTAGAAATCAGGAGCTAAGAATGGCCGATCTCCCACGAGAAAAACGAACCAAAGGACTTATAGAAACGGTTGTCTTAGCAGATGTGAAAGAATTTGTGCCCCGAAATAATAACAATAAACCCACGCTGGGATTTAAAATTAATTCGTAATCGGTTCTTGAAAAAACCAGATTACCAATGAGTTTTAAAACCAAATAAAGTTATGCCCAACATCTTAATCACCGGCACCACAGGTAATATTGGAACGGAGGTGATCCGCTTTTTAAACAAAAAAAGTAGTGACAACAGAATAATTGCTGGTGTAAGAAATATTGAAAAGGCCAAATTAGCTTTTAAAGGTTTTTCGACGCTCAAATTTGTACATTTCGATTTTGAAAATCCTGACACCTTTAAAAATGCATTGTTAGACATCGACCTTGTTTTTCTGTTACGACCTCCGCATATTTCGGATGTAGATCGGTTTTTCAAACCGTTAATATCAGCGATTAAAGAACAAAATATTCAAAAAATAGTTTTTTTGTCCGTTCAGGGTGCTGAAAAAAGCAAGGTGATTCCACACAATAAAATCGAGCGACTCATAACCACAAGCGGCTTGGATTATATCTTTCTTCGCCCTAGCTATTTTATGCAAAATCTGACCACAACACTGATCGGCGACATACAAACAAAACGGGAAATTATACTAAGTACTGGCTAAAATATAATGTCGTATTTATTACCGAATTGGCTTAATACATTCGACAATCGTTCATTGAGATTTTGAAAGTTGATATAG
>CAYWNI010000191.1:0-6548 GCA_964459525.1 uncultured Lentimicrobiaceae bacterium
TGCCATTATCTGAATTTAGCACTATTATGTTCGACAACAATCCGTCGAATGGGCTGGGTCAGTCGGGGGAGGCATACTTGGTGGGTACAGATTTCTTGATGCGCAGCCATTCAAGGTTTAAAGAAGATGCCTTGATGAATACAAAAGTTCAAACAAAGGGTGTTAGTCTGGCACTGAATGGTTTAAGTGGCACAGCCATTTTTTCAGATTACAGAGGTGTTCAAGTATTAAGCTCCTATTCAATAATCGAGGTTTCGGAATTAAAGTGGGCATTGCTTGCCGAAATAGATGAAGACGAAGCCATGATTCCGATTTTTATTCTACGAAACAGTATTCTTTATTTATCGATTATTATCGGGTTATTGTTGCTGGGGATTGTTATGTTTAACGCTACCTGGATAATGCTTCCGATAAAAAAATTAAAAACTGCCGCCGATAGTATTTCTGGAGGAAATTACGGACAAACCATTTTGCTACGGCAAAAAGATGAAATTGGGGATTTAGTTGAGGCCTTTAACAGAATGTCGCTAACACTGCAAGAACAATCGGAGCGTATTGAATTTGAGAAAATCATCCGCACAACGGCCATGATTGATGCCCAAGAATTAGAACGTCAGTACTTATCGCGCGAGCTCCACGATGGTCTTGGGCAACTTATTCTGGCCATCCGCATGAAACTGGATCAGCTAAGCAACCAAAAACCAGAATCGAATGCACGATTAATTACCGAAGCCCATGAGCTAACAAAATTAACGGTTACTGAAATAAGAAATATATCGAATCACCTGATGCCATCTGTACTACACGAATTTGGGCTCGAAGCCGCAATCAACAGACTAGCTATCGAAACTTCTGAAAACAGTGAAACAAAAGTTACTTTTGTTGTAAGCATTGATGATAAGCAACCAATTGGCCAGCGGTTACAAATCTACTTATACAGAATTGTGCAAGAAGCTATTAATAATGTAATAAAGCATGCTCAAGCAAAAACTGTTAGAATCGATTTTTCAATAAAAAGTGATTTGATTTATCTTAAAATATCGGATGAGGGAAAGGGTTTTGACATGGAACGAAAAAGAAGTCTCACGGGAAACGGGATTTCAAATATGAAAGAAAGAACCAGTCTGCTCGACGGGTTTTTTAAAATAGATTCACGACCAGGTAAAGGCACTACCATTGAAATTGAAATACCTTGTTAACATAAGATTAGAATGAAACAACAAAAGAAAATTAGGGTAATTCTTGCCGATGACCACCAGTTATTTCGCGAAGGCGTTAATTCATTGCTGGCCTCGGCAGAGCAAATTCAGGTCGTCGACACGGCTTCTTCAGGACGTGAATTACTCGAAAAACTTGAATCACTTGAAGCAGATATCGCTATTGTGGATATTGCGATGAATGATATGAACGGTATTGAAGCCACTAAAATTATAAGTGAGAATTATCCGAAAACTAAGGTGTTAATTTTGTCGATGCACAACAGTGAGGAATTTATCCACAATGCCATTCAGTCGGGAGCGAAAGGGTATTTGCCAAAAGATACCGAAAAAGAGGTGCTTTTAAAAGCTATTCAGGATATTTATAACGGGCACATGTATCTTGATCCGCATATTTCGGAAGTTTTGCTGCACAGTCTGATGAATCGGTCGGCTGTTACGGCAAAAATAGAATCGAAAGTGAACTTGCTTACCGCACGTGAAAAAGAGATTGTACAGCTCGTGGCCGAGGGGTTAATAAATAAAGAAATCGCTGCTTGCCTCGATATTAGTATTCGTACTGTTGATGCCCACAAAAACAATATCATCACCAAACTTAAGCTAAAATCATCTGTCGATATTGTGAAATTTGCCATTAAACATGGCATGGTTGAGCTTTAGAAACTGACTACATTTTTGTTTTAAGGCTCCGCTAGAAGCCAAATTTAGATAGATTCTTAGTTATATTACTTAATTCATTGTTTTTGATACTCAACCGATAGTTTTTTCCATCATATCCGAACCTGAGGGTTTAAAGCCCAATTCTTTCAGGTATTTCACATGCTTTGGTGATTTGGCTTCAGCAACTATTTTATTGATTCCGGCATTCTGGAAATTCTCTTTCAGGATTTGGTAAACAAATCTTCCGTTTTTGTAATCGCGGTATTCGGGCACAACAAAGTCAAGACCCACATGCAAATTATTGTCTTCGGTGCGGTGAGCCAGAACCAGTCCTGCGACAGCCATGTTACGAAGTACAAAAAAACAAACAGTGTTCATTTCGGGTTTGTACACAAATCCAGGGAAAAACAACTCGATGTCCTTGCGATAAAACTCAACGAACCGCAATAAATACTCATCGTCACCTTTGGTTTCGAGGGTTTCAAAAAAATGCTTTTTGCCGTAAATGGCGGCGAGATAATAAATATCAACAAGCACGATAAATCCGTTTAATAAAGCCACAGGATAGGCGCTGATAAGTAGTCCGTAGACGGCGAAAATACCTGCTCCTGCCAGATTGATCCACCTGAACCTGACAATGGAATTCATTGTCATAGAGATAGCAATGATTACGCTGGCTATAAAACCAATCATTTCAAGGGTGTCGAAATTCATGAAATAAAAAAATTAGTGTTAATGAAAACCTTTAAAAGATTAGAAATGGGAATAATTACTCGTTATAAACCACTGCTCCCACAACCTCACCCACAATTCGGAGGGTAGTTTTGTCAATTTGTTCCATGTTGTCGTTTATGGTATGCCAATGGTCGAAGAAACTTCCGTTGGCACTTTCTGCATCCATGTGGATAATGTCGATAGACGGAATGTTGGCATACCGGTTTACAAACACATGGTCGTCGTTTACAGGTATTCCCTTTTGATTTACGAACTGGCCTTTATAACCGAGTTGTGCTGCTATATCCCACACTTTATCTACAACAAATCCAGCATATTGCATCGAAAAATACTCTTTGCTAAAGTAAGCGTCTTTGGCGCCAACCATATCGAGCAATATTCCATACGAAGCATTATATCCAAACTCGTGCGGATTTTTTGACCAATATTGCGATCCCAGTCCCCAGTATTCATCTTCATAAATTTCGAGATGCTTGGGTGGTCCCCAGTCTTCCAGATCGAAAAAAACAACATCAACGCCAACATCTGGGTTGTTGATCTGAAACTGGCGAGCCAGTTCAAGTAAAACAGCTACGCCGCTAGCGCCATCATTGGCGCCATCTATTGGCGTATCGTGGTATTTATCATTGCTGTCGTGATCGGCAAAAGGACGTGAATCCCAGTGTGCCATTAGCAAAATGCGTTTTTTGTTTTCCTTGTTGTACGAACCTATTATGTTAACTCCTTGTCGGGTTACCTTATCATAAGTTCTGGCTTTAAAGCTCTGTCGTGTTACGTCTGCGCCAAGCTGCTCAAGTTTATCGGCTAGCCATACTGCACAGGCTGCATGTGCTTCTGTGCCGGGTACACGGGGGCCAAAAGCAACTTGTTTTTCAACAAATTTATAGGCTGAATCTGCATTAAACGTAATTGTTTTAAGCTTTTGCGACTTCTTTTTTTCGGTATTTTGTTGTGAATTGCTGCCATTAAAGCCGCATGAAATAGCAGTAAAGCCTGCCAGTAAAAAAAGAAGGTGGATTTTGAATTTCATAGCGTTTAAAAAGAAGTGCTTTTTCCGAATGAATCTGTAAATACCAGTTCGTTCAACGATTTCCTTTCACGAGGTTTGTTTTCAGCCAACTGCATGTCGTCGGGTAATAAGTCAGGATTTCCGTAATGTCCCAAGGCAATTACCGAAACTGCTTGAAAATCGCCGGGAATGTTAAATAACTGACGTGCTTTTTCAGGGTCGAAACCACTCATCTGATGGGAAATGAGTCCTTGATTAACCGCTTCGATAGCCATGTTTGCAACTGCTTGACCTAAATCGTATTTATGCGTTACATTTTTTGTGCTGTTGTGAGAAAAAGTACGTTTGGCGATGTTTAGGATCAAAACAGGTGCTTTAGAAGCCCATTTTTGATTCCATTCAACCAGTGTTTCCGTTATTTTTTGGTGGGTTTGGTCGTAGTTTACACCGATAATAAAGCGCCAAGGTTGCTCATTAAAAGCCGACGAAGCCCAGCGGGCGGCTTCGAGGACAGAATGAATTTTGCCAGTATCTACAGGGGTTTCAGCATAAGCGCGTGGACTCCAGCGGTTGCGGATATGATCGTTTATTGTGTGGTTTACAGGGGCTGGTTTTTTCATATTTTATTTTTTTCAAAATTAAGCTTTTTACCTAAAAATAGATGGAAATTAACAATCATTAAAACACCCTTACCCGAATCAAGTCCTGATATTGTCTAATTTATTTTGCAAAAGCAGTATTGCTTTCTCTGTTTCTCCCAACGAAATAGCCTTGTTTATATCGGCAAGCTCTTTGGTATTGATGTTTGTTTGTTCAAGCTCATCCAACAAATCAAATGTTGAAGGTTTTTTTTCTCTTAGACTTCTAATCAATTTTTCCGCAATTATTTTAACCGGCCTAAAGGTTGATTCCGAAGGGGGACTTGTTGATAAAACTTTTTCTAACTTGGTGATGATAGAGGACACGCTCGACTCAAGATTTTGCATTTTTTGATCAAAATGGTGTGGATTTTTGCTTTGTATTGCCTCTTCCAAAAATGCAGCGTCATTATACACCGAATTAAGACCCAAATTACCACTTTCACCCTTAAGCGAATGTGCTTTCATAAAAGTATTGGTAAAATCATTGTTTGCAAAAAGCTGTCGGATATCGGTACAGGTTTGTTTATTTGTCGTCATAAATTTAGAAAGCATCTTCAAGTAGAGTTCTGTATTTTGACCAAACCTGCGCACGCCATTTTCCCAATCCAAATCTGATGTTACAAAATCGGCAAATAAGGTGTCTAGATTTTTACTTTTTTTGGCAATATCTTCAGAAATAGCAATCCATTTTTTTATTTGTTGGTAAAAGATATCTGGGTCGATGGGTTTTGAAATGATGTCGTTGAAGCCTGATTGTTGGCATTTTTGACGGACATCGTCAATAGCTTCAGCTGTAATGGCTAAAATGGGTGTGGTATTTCCATCGATTCTTATTTCTAATGTTGCCTGATACCCATCCATAACAGGCATGTGCAAATCCATCAAAATCAGATCATAATTCGTTTTTTGCGCCATTGCGCAAGCTTCAGCGCCATTGTCTGCTATTTCGGCTGTAATGCTCACGTTTGCGAGTAGCTCAAACACAACCTGTCGGTTTATTTCATTGTCCTCAACCAGCAATATGCTGTGCCCGGCAAGTGTTTTTTGAGTGGGTTGTTGGTAGGTTTTGTTTTGTGGCTGACTTGGTAGAATGGTGCTTTTCATGCCAAATGCCGACAGGGTATTATTGCGTACATCTCCAGGTAAAAAGGGTTTAAAAATTAAAGCATTGATTCCTTTTGGCAATTGTTTCACAGTTGGTTCTATCTGGTCTGATTCGGTAACTAAGATGGTTTTTAGGCTTGAAGCTGGTAATTGTATTTGGTGAGTTAAAACAAGTTCTATGCCTGACATGTCTGGGAGGTTGTGGTCGACCAACAACAACTCAAAAGTCGTTTTTAACAGTTTTGAAAGCGCCTCTCTTCCTGTTGAAACAATGGTGATGTCAAAGTCAAATTCACTAAGGCTTGCTATTAAGGCATCAGCAGAGGCAGAACTGTTGGAGCAAATTAGAACGTCTAGCTTCTTGAGCTCTTCGGGTATAGGTGGTCGACAGCTATTTAGCTCGAGGTGCTTTTTAACTTTTCCTGTAAAAGTAAAAGTGGAGCCACTACCCGGTGTGCTTATTACTTGAATATCGCCTTCCATAGCTTTGGAGATCAACTTGCAAATTGATAAGCCAAGCCCTGTTCCTCCATAAATACGTGTTATGGTATTATCTGCCTGATTAAATTCATCAAAAAGAGTTGCAATTTGTTCTTTTTCAATACCGATTCCGGTATCAGTAACCGAACAAACCAAAAAGAATTCATTCTCTGAGATAGATTTTCCTTTTTCTATTTTTAACACAACACGTCCTTGTGATGTAAATTTGATTGCATTGCTACATAAATTACTGATTACTTGTGATAAGCGTAGCGGATCGCCAATAAGCATGCTGGGCACATTAGGGGCAATATGAACAATAAATTCCAGTCTTTTTTCTATCGCTGTTTGTTGATTTACTACAATGGCTGAAGAGATCATGTTTTCTAGCTCGAAAGTAGTTTGTTCGAGTTGCATCTTACCAGCTTCAATTTTCGAAAAATCGAGCACATCGTTAATAAGGTTTAATAATGTAACTGCTGATCGGTTTATTTTTTGGAGAAAATCACTTTGTTTATCCGAAAGGGTTGTGCGTAATGTGAGGTGAGTTAACCCCATGATGGCATTAAGAGGCGTTCGTATTTCGTGTGATACGGTTGCGATAAACTGGCTTTTGGCAACGGTAGCTTGTTCAGCCAGAATCAAGGCTTCATGGAGTTCTTTTGTGCGTTCTTGAACCATCATTTCAAGCTCCCTTTTTTG
>CAYWNI010000192.1:0-6543 GCA_964459525.1 uncultured Lentimicrobiaceae bacterium
ATAATTTTATAAAAGGATGAAGGTTTACGACACAAAAAACATCAGGAACATCGCACTTATCGGTGGAGCAAAGTCAGGTAAAACAACAATGGCCGAGTCGATGCTGTTTGAAGGGAAAATGATCAACAGAAAAGGCACCGTGGAAGACCACAATACGGCTTCCGATTACCGTCCTATAGAAATAGAACGTCAGCACTCTGTTCATTCTTCACTACTCTACACTATTTACAACGACAATAAAATCAATATTATAGATGTACCAGGTTTTTCTGATTTTGTGGGTGAAGCAATTGCTGCGTTAAGTGTTTGCGACACTGCCATTATGATGGTAAACGGTCAGTCAGGTGTTGAGGCAACTACCGAAACAGCCTGGAAACAAACCGAAAACGCCAATACCCCTGTTGTTTTTTCCATGAACCAGCTCGACCATCATGGTGCTAACTTTGATGAGGCAGTTACCGCCTTAAAAGATTATTTCGGCGATAAAGTTACTGTAGCCCAATATCCAGTAAACGGCGGTGAAGGTTTTAACACCGTAATTGATTTGATTTTAATGAAGCAACTTACCTTTAGTGCTACTGGTGGCGAACCGGAGATCAGTGACATCCCGGCCTCTGAAGCTGACAAAGCCGAGGATTTGCATCTGGCTTTGGTAGAAAGAGCTGCCGAAGGCGATGAAGTTTTGATGGAAAAATATTTTGAAAACGACACCCTTACCCTCGAAGAAATGCGTGAGGGAATTCGCAAAGGTCTTATTACCAGAACTATTTTCCCTGTAATGTGCTCCTCAGCCAAACACGGAATTGGCACCACACGTTTACTCGATTTCGTTGTTAACTCTTGTCCATCACCTGATGTTATGTCGCCGGTAAAAACCAAAGGTGGTATGGAATATAGCTGTAAATCGGACGATTCCATAGCATTGTTTGTTTTTAAAACATCTATTGAGCAGCATTTGGGTGAAGTTTCCTTCTTTAAACTTTTTGGCGGAACACTTTCCGAAAGTGCCGACCTTATTTGCCCACGCAACGGACACAAAGAACGTCTTTCACAGTTGTTTATTCTGAATGGGAAAAACCGTGAAAAAGTAGACAAAGTAATGGCTGGCGACATTGCCATCGCCATTAAACTAAAAGATGTTAAAACCGGCGACTCACTCATGGATCCAAAAAATGGTGATGATGGTTTCGTAGGTCTTAAACTCCCCAAAGAACTTTATACCGTTGCGGTAAAAGCCGAAAATTCAACCGATGATGAAAAAATGGCTGGCGCTTTGCACGAAATGCACCGCACCGACCCCACCATCGATGTTGGCCTTTCGCGCGAACTGAAACAGATGCTGATAAAATCACAAGGTGAGTTTCATTTAAACACCATTAAATGGTATTTAAAGAATGTTTACAAAATTGAAGTGGACACCTTTACCCCTAAAGTGCCTTACCGTGAAACCATTACAAAAACGGCTCGTGCCGACTACCGTCATAAAAAACAATCAGGAGGTTCAGGTCAGTTTGGAGAAGTTCACTTGATGATTCAACCATATATAGAGGGTTATAAACATCCTACAGATTTCCCTGTAAGAGGAACCGATGAGCATGAATTGCCATGGGGCGGAAAGTTGATTTTCCACAACAGTATTGTAGGTGGGTCAATCGACGCACGTTTTTTGCCAGCCATATTGAAAGGTCTTATGGAACGTATGACCGAAGGCCCTTTAACAGGTTCTTACGCCCGTGACATCGTTGTTTATGTTTATGATGGGAAAATGCACCCTGTCGATTCAAACGAAATCTCATTTAAGCTAGCCGGTCGTCATGCTTTTAGCGAAGCCTTTAGAGCTGCAGGCCCTAAAATTATGGAACCAATTTACGATTTAGAAGTAAGGGTTCCTGAGGAAATGATGGGTGCTGTAATGACTGATTTACAAGGTCGTCGTGCCATTATTATGGGCATGGAAGCTGCCGGAAAAAATCAGGTGATTAAAGCCAAAGTGCCAGGTGCAGAAATGAGTAAATATGTAACCTCATTAAGTGCTGTTACCTCTGGTCGTGGTACTTTTAGCATGGACTACGATACATACCAACAGGTGCCAACTGATGTTCAGGACAAACTGTTGAAAGAATACCAAGAATCACAAGAAGACGAAGATTAATCTTTGAGGTTTTTATAAAAAAGGCTGCCTTTTTGGGCAGCCTTTTTTATGCCTAGATATTTTAATCTCTAAACCATAATCTTTAGTTTGTATATCAATAAATTTTCAGGGCTGGTTTATTGAAATTCACAAAAAAAAAGATACTTTTACTACTGCATTTTTTTAACGATTGGCATTTCTGAGTGATCGAAAAAAATCATTTTATTGGATGATAAATTGAAAAAGGTTTTTTTGATATTTGTTTTTTCGCTTGTCGTTTGGCATGGTAAAAGTGCCGAACCTGATACCTCGTTCCAAAAAATCATACCTGCCTACGACACAAACTTTATCCAGAGCTACCGTGATTTGTTTCATGTAACATTGGTGGGCGTAAACAAACAAACTGGCATTACACTAGCCAATGTAAACAGTACATACGATTTAACTTTTAAAACCAACAACCCGTTTGCTTTTGGCATTGCGCTAGATTACAAGTGGGCCACCCTCGAATATACCAAAACCATACATGGACTTGAGTTACGAACAGATAAAAAGGGCGAAAGTGACGCCTTTGCTTTCAGGTTTGGATTTACTGGACGCAAGTTTAGGATGGAATTCTTTATTCGCTCAACCACTGGCTTGTATCTTGATAACGTAACAGACTTTGACCCAGATTGGTTTTCAAAACAACCTGATTATCCGCATTTCGATAGCTTAAGTAGTGTGGCCATTTCTTTGTCTGTTTACTACACGTTTAACCATAAAAAGTACTCAAATACAGCTGCTTTATGGCAAATCGATTGGCAAAAACGCAGTGCAGGTTCACCCGTGATTGGTTTTCTTACCAATTTAGAGGACGTTGCAACAGCTTCGCCTTTAACGCTAAACGACACTTTGCTGATAAGCCATTATTATGAGGATTTTAAAGAAGGGGCATCCTTAAAAGTAGGTTTGTCGGGTGGGTATATGCACACATTTGTAATAAAAAAGAGGTTCTACGTGCATGGTGCTCTTATTCAAGGATTTCTTTATTCGCACGGAATAAGCGAGTTTTATAATGACGACAAAACCAGAATATACAATACAATGGGGATTTCGCTATATGCTCGCCTAACTGCTGGATATAATGGTAAAAAAGTATATGGTGGCGTATTTTTTGTTTCTGATGTTTTTATGGATGAAGTGCTGAGCGATTTTTATAATGTAAATTCTTATTCTTACTTTAGAATATATGTTGGATACCGATTTCCGATAAAAACGCCCGGATGGATGAAAAAACTTAATCTCTGAAATATTTAACAACAGATCTGTTTCTTTCTCTTCTAACGGCGAATATTTTGCAGGGCTGGCTTATTGAAAAGCTACCATTTTGGTTTCAATCTTAACATCATCGATGTATTCTTCATCAGGTAAATTGAACACCATGTTTTCCTGAACTACTTCTTCTGTGTTAAAAGGGACGTCATTGATATAGGTTTCTTCGGTTAATTTGAAGCACTCAACCATGCTAGCGTCGCAGAGGCTATCGAAAATTGCTTCAGTATCGAAAGGCACGTCATCAATATATGCTTCTTCGGGAAGCGTAGGTAACGATGAAGGTGGAGTAATCGCATTTGCTGATAAGGTGACAGTGAAAAGAACAAGGGCGAGGGTAGATTTAATAATCGTTTTCATGGCATTTAGTTTTTATAGTTTCTGTGTTTATGAAGCAAAACTAATGCGAAACCGAAGCCGAGTAAACCGTTTTTAGGTCAACGATGGAACAACTTCGGTGAGTGGCGAAATGATTCGGTTAACCACCTAAAAGACCTATTATTTAACCTTCCCGTAAGAAATCACACTTCAACCAGTGCAACAAAAGCTGTTTTATCGTCCGCTGTTTTTTGTCCGCGATACATACCGTAAACAGATTTACTGTATTGTATATTAAGATGTTCTCCGAGTTTACACTCACTAAAGTAGGTAAGCTGAACAAACTTTGGCGTTGCTTTTATATGGTTCAGGTACATGGCATCTGTGAGCCAATCAAAGTATTTGCGGGCGTTGGTGTGGCCATTCATGTCTATATCCGAAATTTTTGGTACAACATCGAAAAGTGTTTGGTAGTCAGTATTTTTACTTAGAGTTGGCAATTCGCGGGTTAGCGACTGATCGCTTGAAGTGTAGGCTTCAACGTTCACATATTTATCAATGCGTTGAGGGCGGCGGCTGGTTAGGTCGATGATAAACCATTCGGAGGTGGCTTTGCAGAGGATTTCTCCCTCTCTGTTTGTTACTCTAAAATCGCGAAATGCAGCTAGACCCTTAACTACCCTTGGCCAGGTTTCAACCATTACCTCCTCCTGCCAACCAGGCATTTTAAGTATCTCAATATTTATACGGAACAAGACCCATGAGGCATTGTGAGCACTGGTCTGCGAAAACCCGAAACCCAAATGTTCGGCGTGTAGTGCAGCAGCCCTCTGCAGCATGATGTTAAGACCGGTTAAAGTTAGTTCTCCATTGGGGCTAATGTCGTCCCAATGTACTTTAAAGTGTTCTTGCCAGGTTTTTTCCACTGTTTTTTCTGCAAAGATATCATCTATATCTTATGTGAAAGGAGAAGTAGTATAGATCATGAAAATGAAATTATGTACAAGTATCTCTCATTTGTGTCTGAATTTATTTACTTTAGTGATTCCAAACATGCGCTTATGAGGATTTTTTGGTCTGTTTTTATTTTCGTGATTATAACAATAACAACGATTTCATGCGAAGGCGGGTTGCAATCTGGACACGGTTTAGATTCGAGAAAAGCCAAAAAAGCAAAGAAAACCAAGACCTCTCAGGTTCTTGTCACGAAAAAGTTACGTGCTGTCACCAATT
Organism: uncultured Lentimicrobiaceae bacterium; assembly: GCA_964459525.1. Classification (GTDB taxonomy): domain Bacteria; phylum Bacteroidota; class Bacteroidia; order Bacteroidales; family F082; genus UBA6244. The sequence continues at coordinate 4,997 of CAYWNI010000192.1, forward strand.
ATGGTTCATTAAGTTATTTTATTTATCGTGGCGAACCCATGGGCTATCAGTACGAATTGCTTAAAAACTTATGCACCTATCTTGATGTAGAATTGGAACTGGTTTTAGAAAAAGATCTACCGAGTTCTATTGCTATGCTCAATAAAGGTGAAGTTGATTTAATTGCCATGGGGCTTACCATGACCCGAAACCGACAAAAAGAGCTTTTGTTTACCGATCCGATTTTATTAACCAGACAGGTTTTGATACAACGCAAACCCGATGGCTGGCGCAAAATGGCAACTGCTGATGAAATCGAGTCGCATATGTTGCGCTCAACGCTTGATCTGGCTAACAAAACTGTTTATGTAGAAAAAGGAACTGTTTTTGAACAACAGCTCCACAAGTTGAGTAACGAAATTGCTGATTCCATCCATGTGGTTGCTGACCAGCGTGAGGTTGAGCAGCTAATAACTGCAGTAGCATCGGGCGAAATTGATTTTACTGTTGCCGATGAACATGTGGCATTGGTAAATCGACGCTACTATCCCAATCTCGATGTGGCAACGCCCGTTAGCTTTCCGCAGAAAATTGCCTGGGCTGTCAACATCCATCAGCAAGAACTTGCTGATACCATCAACGATTGGGTGCGTAAATTCAACAACGATTTGATATCCAGGTTGATATTTAATAAATATTTTAAAAACCCTCGATCTGGCAAAATTGCACAAAGCCACTTTTACTCCTATAAAGGGGCGCATCTTTCGCCTTACGATTCGCTAATTCAGCAAGGAGCATTATTGATTGGTTGGGATTGGCGGTTATTGGCTTCTTTGGTTTATCAGGAGTCAGAGTTTAAGCCGACGGTAAAAAGCTGGGCCGGAGCTTTTGGACTAATGCAGTTAATGCCTTCTGTAATGGAGACATACGGACTTGACTCCACAGCTACGCCAAAACAGCAGATTATGGCTGGAGTAAAGCATTTAGAAAGCATCGAAAAACAACTGCCTTTGGAGGTTTCTGACTCGTTGCAGCGCGTACTTTTTACCATGGCCTCGTATAACAGCGGGCTTGGACATGTGTTGGACGCACGTCGGCTGGCAGCAAAAAATGGATACGACCCCAATCAATGGATTGACAATACCGATATATTTGTTTTAAAACTTTCGGAACAAGATTACTACACGCAACCAGAAGTGTATTATGGCTACTTGAGAGGTCAGGAAACTTATGATTTTGTACGACAAATTATCGATAGGTATGGACACTATGTAAACCTGATCGAAGGAAACTTAGACGGTAAGCAATAAACAAGTTTAGCACCTATTTTTTTTCAGTTGGATCTTCTTTTTTTTCACCTTCACTGCCAATTCCATCTTTAAATTCTTTAACTCCCTTGCCCAGCCCACGCATGAGTTCAGGAATTTTTTTACCACCGAAAAGCAGCAAAATAATCACAACAATAATGATGATTTCAGGAGTTCCGATCCATCCGGCGTGCTGAATATAGGCAAGAGTTGCTGGTAAGTTCATGATTTTTACATTTTATAAGTGCAACAAAGATAAAT
>CAYWNI010000193.1:0-6535 GCA_964459525.1 uncultured Lentimicrobiaceae bacterium
TTAATGTACTTACAAACTTAGCTAATCAAGAATTATTGGCTGCTGAGTAGTAACGCAAAATTTACTTTAAAATTACACGGTACAATCATTGAAATAGAGCGATTTCTGACTGGAAATGAATTGTCAGAATCTGTGATAGTATAGCCAAGACATTCCTCACCACTGCCGTCGATGCTAACATTGGTAACCAATTCATTAGTCGAACAGTCGGAGTTAATTCCATTGACAGGTTTCGTGCAGGAAATAGCAATCAGAGCAGGAGAAAGCACCACAGCGAGCAAAACCAAAAGATGTTTTATGCACATGAAAAGAACTGGCTAAAGAATGAGGTAAAAGTAATGAAATTTGTTTATTAACTCTTGGTAAAAGGCCTTTGTTGCCTGCAAAAATGAATATTAAAGCATGTCGCCAAGTAAATATGGCTACGCCTCTATTTAAAACGATTGCAAAGAGCAGGCGTTGACATTTGCCACTGAAAAGGCAAAGTGAATGGTAGGTAATTTTATCCTTATTGTAAGCGTTCATTTTTTCATACTAGAAGAATTTTTTTTTCATACTACATGTTTTTTTAAAAGATAAGGAAGAAATGATGAAAAGATAAAGGACTTTTTGGGAATCGGGGTTCGTGGTTCATGGATCGGGGAACGGGGAACAGGGAAAAGTGGATTCTCACCTCAAATATCATCTGTTCGCTAATCGGTGTTCAATATCCGTTTGTATTTTTTTCCGTCGAGCAACGAACCACTAATCACAAAACACGCTTTCTCAACCATGAAAGGCTTTTTTTAATTCAATTCGACGGCAGCGCCTCGGGTATAAAACAAAACATCCGATACAGGCGCAGGTCGTGAGTCGGGGGTTGTCTTATTTCCTGATTATTTTAAACGCATGATTATCGATTCGGAAAAGTAGCCAGCCAGAGGAAATATTCGAAATGTCGACTTGATAACAATCGCTATCAGGTACAATACAATCTAACAATACTCCTTCAGCATTAAAAATACGAACTTCATTATTAAGACAATTGGCAATGTTTATATAACTCGTTGCCGGATTAGGTGAGATGGTAATCTGTTTATTATCATAATCTACTACCCCTGTTGGATTCATCAATACATATTCATATACATCATCGTTATCAACTTCAATAGCACCCGAAACAGTAAAAAACGAAGAAGCAGCGATTGCGTAATCTAACAAATCGGGTAACACCTCATTAAATATTACAATTCCATCATTATCTGATATTTGTGATCCATAGCCTTCAAGAGTAACTGTAGCATCAGCAATATTATTATTTCCATCCGATATCTCGAAAGTTACATCATAAGAGCTTAAGGTTAGCGTTACATTCTCGTCAACATCTACATCAACAACAGTTACAAACCCAGAAAACATATTATAACTCGACGCCGTTATATTATAAGGAATATCATTGCCTGGCGAAACATCATTAAAAATTGCTATTCCCTGATTATCGGTTAATTGAGAACCATATCCTGTTAAAGCCACCGAAGCATCGGATACGGGATTACTAGCATCAGTTACTACAAAAGTAACAGCGTAAGAAGTGACAGTAGGGGTAAGCGCAACATCCTCACTAATATCGACATCAACAACTGTAATGCTATCGTTATAACTGATATATCCGGAACAAAACACCGAATAATTAATATCTGTAGCAGGAACCACACCGTCAAAAACAGCTGTACCCGAAATATCTGTAGTTTTTTGGCCATAGCCTGCAAGATCAACAGTAGCATCTAATACTGGAGTCGTTCCATCACTCACATTAAAAGTAACGCTGTAGGAAACTAATGACATAAACACGCTGTCGGTTACATCAACATTAACTACAGATAATGAATCGGTAACATCATAATAATTAGCTGAAATAACCGTATAAACAATATCATTTTCTGGAGCTACATCAGTAAAAACAGTCACTCCATTAATATCAGTTACCTGAGAACCATAGCCCGCAAAATCGACAGTAGCATTTTCCAGAGACCCATTGATGTCTTCAACAACAAAAGTTACATTATATGTTGTTAATGTGAGTTCAACATTTTCGGCTACATCCGTATCGACAACCGACAATGAATCTATGTATTCATCATAATCGGAAGCCATAATGGTATAATTAATATTGTCTTCTGGAATAACATCAGTAAATACAGCCACTCCCGAAGCATCAGTAATTTGATCGCCATATCCGGCAAGATTTACATTGGCATTTTCAATGGGATTTGTGCCATCGGTTAATGCGAATGTTACAGTATAGTCAATTGTTTCAATAAAAATAGCGTTGTAGTAAGTGATAAGGTCTGTAACGGTTTCACCTCCTGCATGCATAGTGCCGTTTGAATCTTCCCAACCCAGAAAAGTTGAATCAGGTATATTTGGTGTTGGGAGAGTAAAACTTGTCATTGGGTTCTCTTTAAATGCTTCACTACCAATATATTTAAGTTTTACACATTCCATTAAATCGATAGATTGCAATAAATTAGAATGAAAAGCCATATCACCAATTCTTTCTAAACTATCACAATTTGAAATATTAAGCAGAGATATATAATTACCGCTAAAAGAAAAACTCCCAATCGTCCTTAATATAGAACAACTATCAAGATCTACAATTTCCATGTAATTTGAATAAAACGCTCCTAACCCTATATCAATAAGATCTACACACATATTAAAATCAACATTTACAATCTCACAATTTCCAACAGAAAAATCTCCAATTACAGTAATATTTGAAGGAATTATAAGGCTATCAACAGGTCCTCCATACGAATTCAAATGAGTGCTATCATCCATTCCACTTTGTTGTCTAGCATAAACATATCCCTCAGAAGGAACATGATTTACACAAACTATATTATTTTGACGAAAAGCAGAACATCCTAATGAAGTTACATTGGGTAAAAAAAGCAATGTATCTATTTGATTCTTTGCAAATGCAAAATCATTTATTGAGGTTAAAAGAGAGCATGATTCAAGATCAACTTTTGTGATTACATTTTCTCTAAATGCATAGCTGCCTATCGTCTGTAAGTTTGTACATCCAAAAAAGACAACATCTCTTATAGCGTTCTTATCAAATGCGCCATAATTAATTGCACTCAAATTTATACAATTACTCAAATCTAAAGCACTGATTGAATTCGAGTAAAAGGCTCTTTCATTAATAGTTGTAAGTGAAGAACAAGTTGAAATATCAATATTAGTAATTTGATTTCCGCTAAATGACTGAATACCAATTATTTGAATTGTTGAAGGAAATACCATACTTGTAATACCTTTATCTTTAAACACCCCTATCATTGTTGTACCATTATAATAACCATCCGCAATCCAAATAACTGTTTGCCCATCCAGCACATCCGGAATAATAATATCGGTAATGGAAAAATTATACGAACAACTTTCAATAACACCATTTACTACCACAACATCGTTATCGGTAAGGGTGTATTGGGCGAAGGAATTGGTTTGAATGATAAATCCAAACAAAACAAAAAACAGAAAAGACTGGGGTATTTTTTTCATCATACTTTTATATTACGTTAGGTTAACAATGTTATTCACTCAAGTTTTACATTCCATAAATACTCCTTGGTTTTGAAAAATAACAAATTAAAAAAACAGCAGGGAAATCTTGCACAAATACATGATTTACTGCATTTTTTAATGTGAAGAACAAAATGTAAATTTGCTACAGTACAAAGGTATTGCTAAAATTCAAGAATTATAAACACTTTTTTTAAGAATCTGTCTAAATTTTTCCCGTAGGGAAAGCAGATGGGTAGAAAAGAGAATTTTCATAGGCTTGTATCGTCCCATCCGGGACGAAATAAACTAAATAATCATTTTTCTACCCATATTTGGCTCCTAACGGAGTCTTAAAACAAAATTTTAGACAGTTTCTAAGTTTATTAGCTTAACCCGGAATTAAGCAGTAATTAATGAAAAAAAGTAGGCTACTTGAGGGTGCAAGTTAAGTATTTACCTGGGAAATGCCGTGATATCCACTACCCCACATTTGCATTTTCATTGATCTCTTTAATTATCCCGATGATCCTGACGGCTTTGGGATAGTCGAATACGCCGAGGAGGCCTTGGTCGTTGACGTCGGTGAAAGGAGGCTCGAATAGCATTTCGTTGTCGATGGTGCCGTTTTTGGTGAGGTAGGTGATGATGTTGTTGAGAAAGGTCATCTGGTCGGCGCGTAGGTTGCCTGCTTGCAAGAATTCGGCAAAAGCCTGATTGGCGGCTTCTATTTCTAGTCCGAGGATGCTTCGGATAAATTTACCCAAAGGTTTATCGCCATACTCGGCTATGAATTCTTCCTTGGTGCCTCTGTCGCTTCCGTCGAACAGGATTTTCTCCAACACAAGAAGTTCGTCGCTGGTGATGGGTTTGTTGGTGGAGAGTTTGGATATGGTGAGTTGGTATTTGTTTTCTCTGATAAAGCGTTCGACTCTTTGACGGTATATGCCCGGGGTTGGAAAGGTGATCGGGTTTTCTCCTGCTCTTACATTTACTTCGGAATCTTTGATATCGGTATAGATGGGCTGCTTGCCCGATTGTTCGAGGTATTGCACCAATTCTCTGATTTCTTCGCGGATATTGTCGAGCTTTTTCTGAGAGAGTTCCTTGTAAAAATCAGGTTCTTTCATGCTTTCGATGAGAACCCTCGATTGAGCTACCTGGGGAATGGTGTATTTTTTACTCAATTCTCCGGCAATGCCCATCAGGTTTTCGTGAAACCTTTTTTGGGAGCTCAACATGAGCAGGTTGGCTAATTGAAGTTTGAGCATCATCAAGTCGAAACGGCGGGCAATTTCGTTGATGGTTTCGGGAACGGGCAGGGCCGACAAGTATTGCTCGATGAGATGCACATCATCGGCACTCAGGTTATTCCATCGCGATCGTTTGTCGAATTGATGCACATAGCGCAATTGCATAGCTACCTGAAAACGTGATTTGTCGAGGTTGCTGATGGCTGCATGAAGGTGGTCGAGCAAGGTATTGGAGAGCTCCAGGTTTTCCATTTCACCGGTTTCGGCCAACAGCCTGCTGAGTTGCAATCGGGCTTCAAAAATCTGTTGGGTAATGGGTTTGAGTTCTGATGCATCCATTCCTTTTTTGTTGACCTCAAAAAACTCAAAATTCTGACAGACATCAAAAATTAAAAAGTATTCTTTTTCACGATCGGGACCAAACACATCCAGACACAAGCGAGTTCCACGACCAATCATCTGCCAAAACTTGGCATAGGAGCGTACAATCTTGAAAAACACCAAATTCAATACCCGTGGAGCGTCGATACCTGTATCCATCATGTCCACCGACACGGCTACCTGAGGTAAATTTTCGTGGTATTCGTCACAGAAGGCTTCTATCAGGCTTTGGTTGTGTGACACCTGGTTGTGTATGGCGGCCATAAATCCTGAAGGAAGATGGGGGTATCGTTCGGTAAAACAATCGACAATAAATTGGGCATGTTTTTGGTTAACGGCAAAAATAATGGTGCGCGCCAGCTTGTCGCCGCCCTCTATTTTCAGTCCTTGTTCCATCAATGCATCCAGTACTTTATTGACTGTATCCTTGTTAAAAAGCCATTTGTTCATGGCGCTGGCGCCAATTTCTTCCGGAAAAAGCCCTGTTGTTTTGTCTTCGAAGGTGGCCTCGTATTTTTCTTTTTCCTTGTCCGACAGGTCTTTGTATTTAATTCCCTCGCGCAAAAAGTCGGTGGAGACATCGAAGTTGCGGAAGGGTACTAAGTAGGTGGGCACAGCCTCATTGAGTTCGTAGGAAAAGGTTGGGTCGTCGTTGCTGCAGCCAAAAAGCTCGAAGGTATTGTGGTCGATGCTGTCTTTTGGAGTAGCGGTGAGGCCAACCACCATGGCATCGAAATAATCGAAGATGGCTTTGTACCGGTTGTAAATGGATCGGTGGGCTTCGTCGACGATGATGAGGTCAAAATGGCCAACGCCATAGTATCGTTCATGGGCAAAACGCACGTTATCGATGCCATTCATCATACTTGGATAGGTACTGAATACCAGACGGGTGGTGTCGCTTTCCTTGTCCTGCGTGAGGTCGATGGCCGAAAGTTCAGGAAGGAATTCGCCAAATCGTTTCTTGGCTTGGATCACCAACGCGTTTCTGTCAGCCAGAAAAAGCACCCGTTTTACCCAGTTGTTTTTAAACAGCACATCGGTAAGTGAAGCAGCCACGCGGGTTTTACCACTTCCGGTGGCCATTACCAACAGGGCATTGCGTTTGTTCCCTCTGATTCCTGATGCGCCATCGGTTACAAAATCCTCTGCCACCCGTTGGATGGCCTCTATTTGGTAGGGACGTCCGGCAATATTGGGGTTAATAGTTGCATTGCGGATATCGCGGCGGCTCTGACGTTGCTGGATTAACCATTGAAGCTCGCTTTTGGTGTAAAAGCCGAAAATTCGCCGGGGGGTACTGTAGAAGGTGTCGTTCCATATTTTGGTTTCGTAGCCGTTGGAAT
>CAYWNI010000194.1:0-6512 GCA_964459525.1 uncultured Lentimicrobiaceae bacterium
GTGTGCTCACCAATTCAATAATGTGATGTGGATATTCAGAAAAATAGGTGTCGAATTCAAAAGCTTCCTCCTGTAGCAGTAGCTTGATTTTAGGCCAATCGGTTTTGGCTTTCGACCCACCAGCGTGAGGATTTACAATGACTAACCACGGATTAGATTTTTCCAAAGCAGCTGTTTTCAGTTAATTGATTGTATTATTTTTTTTAATTTGTTCCGCGTTTTTGACATAAATGAAAGCTCGACTTTGTCAGGATACGGCCCCACAAAAGGTTTGCCCAACTGAAGTATCTGGCTGTAAAAAGTGCGTGAGGTAAGCCCCCATTTGTTTAAAAACATACGGCTTCCTTTGTTGTGGCGGATGCGTTTTGTTGATCGCGACCCAAAATGATAAACCTTGCTCTCTCCAACGCCTTTGAAGATGCGCACCCCGAGCTGCCAGAGTTTCATCGAAAAATCAGGATCGCTGTACATGCCTGGCGAAAATTCGATGCTAAATCCACCAATCAAATCCCACACTTTTTTGTGAACTACGCTCGGTGGCCACGAACTGCCCTGCCAATCAGGTGTTTTTAAGCTTTTGTATGCAGCAATAAGGGCTTCTTCCTGAAAATTTTCTGGTGACGTGCCAAAATCACGGATAACGGCTACATAATTCGGATTGTTGAGCTGTTTGGGCTCAATAAGCGTTGCCGACAAGTAAAAATAAGGCGTGTTGAGTCGTTCTATTTCTTCTGCAAGATGTTTATCCCAGTCGGGACATGGAATCATGTCGTCGTTCATGTACAGGATGTAATCGTGTTTTACCAACGACCTGCAAGCATTTACGGCAAAACAAACGCCTTTGTTTTCGTCGGCTTGCAGATAGTCGATATCAGCCTGTGAATGAATCCATTGGGCAGTGCCATCGCTCCCATCGTTAACAAATACAATAATTTGGTTATAAAAATGAGAGTATTTGCGTAAGCCATGCAGGCATAGTTTTAGGTATTCGAGGCTGTTCCAGGTGGGAATCACGATAGAAAATTGCTCTGTGTCATGCGAGCGTAGAATTTCTGTTAATCCTTCTTTCATTTACTTTTTTAGAAATTGAACAAGCCAAAGATAGGTTTTTTAGCGTTGTGGCGACAGTTGGCGATCACCAGTTTCAAATACGGAAATTGTTGGGCGAGTTTGTTTACCTTTGACGCCGAAAATCAGCTTTCGGCGATGCTGTCGAGGCTCTGTTTACCAACTTATGAAAAAATTCTACCGTATTCTGGTCTACATAAAGCCCGAACTTCCTTTCGCTGGGTTAAACGTGCTTTTCAATTTGCTCACCATTGTTTTTTCGTTATTTTCATTTGCCCTGCTCATTCCGTTTCTGAACCTGCTTTTTGGCATCGACGATCTGGTAATTGTTGAGCCCGAACTTAGTTTCAACACCAAATCGCTGCTCGATTATCTCAATTATCAAATTAGTACGGTAATTGTTACCAACGGCAAGCTTACGGCGTTGGTTTATATCTGTATCGTATTGATTATCGCCTTTTTTCTGCGTAACCTTTCTCGTTTTTTGTCTATGTATTTCATGGCCAATGTACGCATTGGCGCCATCAAAGGCATCAGAAACGACATTTACAACAAACTGCTTATCCTGCCGCTTTCGTTTTTTTCAAAAAACAGAAAAGGCGATATAATTGCTCGTGTAACAACTGATGTTCAAGAGGTTGAATTCTCTATTATGAACTCACTGGAGATGATTATCCGCGACCCAGTGACCATTATTGCCTACGTGGCTTTTATGCTCAGCATGAGCCCGCAGCTTACGTTGTTTGTGCTGATTATTTTGCCGATTACTGGCTTTCTGATCGGACAAATCGGAAAAAGCCTGCGTAAACAGTCGAAAATTGGACAAAATAAATTTGCCGGATTGTTATCCAATATTGAGGAAACCATCTCAGGATTAAGAATTATCAAGGCATTTAATGCCATCGACTATTCGAAAAATAAATTCAAGGGTCAGAATGAAGATTTTTCCAAGCTGCTTATCTGGATTTATCGCCGCCGCGATTTGTCATCGCCCATGAGCGAATTTCTATCTTCAGCGGTTATTATTTTCGTGTTGTGGTTTGGCGGACAGATGGTTCTGTCAGACAACCCAACCATTCAGGCCGCTGATTTTATTACCTACATCGTGGTATTTTCGCAGATAATCCCACCAGCGAAAACCTTTGCCCAAGGTTTTTATAGTATACAAAAAGGTATTGCCTCCGCCGAGCGTATTTTCGAGGTGCTTGATGCAGAAGAAATTATTGAAGAAAAATCAGATGCGCTTCCTGTAAAAGGTTTTGATAAAGAGATTGAATACAAAAACGTGTTTTTTAAATACGAGAATGAGTTAATTCTTAAAAACATTAACCTGAAAATAGAAAAAGGTAAAATGATCGCCCTTGTTGGGGAATCGGGAGGCGGAAAATCGACTATGGTCGACCTGCTGCCAAGGTTTTATGATGTTTCGGAGGGTAGCCTGCTGGTAGATGGGAAAAACATAAAAGACCTGCGCATTGACGATACCCGCGGACTGATGGGAATCGTATCACAGGAAAGCATTTTATTCAACGATTCCATTTACAACAACATAGCTTTTGGCCGCAAAAACATTACCGAAGAGGAAGTGATAAACGCCGCCAAAGTAGCTAATGCCCACGACTTTATCATGGAGTCGGAGCATGGGTATGATACCAATATTGGCGATCGGGGTGTTAAACTTTCTGGCGGCCAACGCCAACGTTTAAGTATTGCCAGAGCCGTTTTGGCTAATCCTCCAGTACTGATCCTTGACGAAGCTACGTCTTCACTGGATACTGAATCAGAAAAACTGGTTCAGAAAGCGCTTTTCAATGTGATGAAAGACCGCACAACGGTAGTTATTGCACACAGGCTTTCAACCATCCAGCATGCCGATGAGATTATCGTGCTAAAAAAAGGAGAAATCGTTGAACGCGGCACCCACGACGAGCTACTTAAAACCGATGGGGCTTATAAGCGACTTCAAGATTTGCAGGCGTTTAAATAATTGCCGAAAGAAAGCATTAATCGGCTTTGGCAAAAACCTGAATATCTGCTGTTTTTCGGTTATCGTATCAGCTTAAAAATTATACCTTTGTTGCTGTAAACCAAAGCTACTGTACAATGAAAAAACTTAATTTATTAATTTCTGTCGTCATCATGATGACATTAGTATCGTGCAACCAAATGGAAGAAAAAAAACAGGAAACCAGAAATAATCCATTACTCGAAACCTTTAACACGCCGTTTGGCGTTCCTCCTTTCGAGGAAATAACTTTAACTGATTACGTTCCTGCTTTTCAAAAAGGCATGGAAGAACAAAATGCGGAAATAGCAGCTATCGTAAACCAAAGTGCGGAACCGGATTTTTACAACACCCTTGAACCGATGGCCTACAGTGGTGAGCTTCTCGATCAGGTTGCAGCCATATTTTTCGGTCAGCTTAGCGCGAACACCAACCAGCAAATGCAGGATTTGGCTGAGGAAATCTCACCACTTTTGTCAGAACATAGCGACAACATTAGCCTGAACCCCGACCTTTTTAAACGGGTAAAAGCGGTTTACAACAATCCTGACAAAGAGAGTTTGACAGATGAACAGGCTTTTTTGCTTGAAAATATCTACAAAGGTTTTGTGCGTGGTGGCGCAAACCTTTCTCCTGAAAAGCAAACCGAACTCAAAGACATCAACCAGCAGTTGTCCATGTTGACCTTGAAATTTGATCAGCATGTGCTCGACGAAAACAATGTTTTTCAATTGGTTATTGAAAACAAAACTGATTTATCAGGATTACCCACATCTGTTGTGCAAATGGCGGCACTGCAAGCCGAGGAGGTAGGCATGCCCGGAAAATGGATTTTTACGCTACAAAAACCCAGCATGATTCCTTTCTTGCAATATGCTGACAGCCGCGAACTTCGGAAACAATTGTATTCGGCTTACCTCAACAGAGGAAACAACAACAACAACCTCGACAACAAAATATTACTCTCCGACATCATGAATTTGCGCATTCGCAAAGCACATTTGCTGGGTTATGCTACCTATGCCGATTATGTGTTGGAAGAACGCATGGCCAACAACCCTGAGAATGTGTTGAATCTGCTTACGCAGGTGTGGGACGCAGCCCTGCCAGTGGCACAGAGCGAGGTAAAACAAATGCAGGAAATTGTGGATGCCGAAGGGGGCGATTTTAAATTACAAAGCTACGACTGGTGGTATTATGCCGAAAAATTACGCAAACAAAAGTATGATCTCGACGACAGCGAACTGAGACCCTATTTTAAGCTTGAAAACGTTCGCGATGGTGCATTTATGGTCATAAACAAGTTATATGGCATTACATTTAAGCCACTTACCGACATCCCATTACCACATCCGGATGCTATTGCTTACGAAGTTACCGACAACGATGGCAGTTACTTGGGCGTTATGTACATGGACTTTTTTCCGCGCGAAAGCAAGCAGGGAGGCGCATGGCAAGGCGAATACCGTGCCCACCAGGTGTTGCCCGATGGTGAAGATGTTAAGCCTGTGATTACCGTTGTGTACAATTTTACCCGGCCTTCTGGCGATTTGCCTTCACTTATAAACTTTGATGAAGTAGAGACCTTGTTTCACGAACTTGGTCATGCCTTGGATGGACTTTTTGCTAAAAATGTTTACCCCGAAACCTTTATCCCTACTGATTTTGTGGAGCTTCCTTCTCAGATTTTGGAACATTGGGCTACTGAACCTGAAGTGCTTAAAATGTACGCCGTTCATTATCAAACCGGAGAGCCTATCCCTGATGAGTTAATCGAAAAAATAAACAACAGCAGCTACTTTAATCAGGGATTTACCAATGTAGAATACCTGGCTGCATCGTTACTCGACATTTCCTACCACATGCTCGCCGATACTGGAGCAATTGACATAGAGGCTTTTGAATCAAACTATTTATCAAGTTTGGGCTTGATTGAAGAAATTCAACCACGCTACAGAAGCACTTATTTCACCCACATCATTGGTGGTTATGAAGCCGGATATTATAGCTATTTGTGGTCGGCAGTTCTCGACAACGATGCGTATGAAGCATTTCGTGAGCATGGTATTTTTGATCAAACAACTGCCAACAGCTTTAGAAACAACATTTTGGCAAAGGATGGCACCAGCAATCATGAGCAACTCTACCGTGACTTCCGAGGAAAAGATCCGACGGTAGACGCTTTATTGAAAAACCGCGGATTGAAATAACCGGTTTTTCTACATGTTACGGCGGTACTGACCTCCAACGGCAAATAAAGCTCCTGTAATCTGGCCAATCGACGACGTTTTGGTGGCTTCCATCAAAGCACCAAAAACATTTTCGTTGTTGATGGCTTTTTCCTGAAGAAGCTTTAAAGCGACACCACTTTCTTCTTTCCAGGTTTGGTGCAACTGATCCAGCATTTGAATCTGGTATTGCTTTTCTGTTTCGGTAGCTCTAATTATTTCTCCTGGGATTACGGTTTTAGAGCCTTCTTTTCCTAAGAAAGTGTTTACACCAATAATTGGCAAATCGCCGGAGTGTTTCAAGTGCTCATAATACAGGCTTTCTTCCTGTATTTTTCCTCGTTGATACATGGTTTCCATCGCGCCAAGCACGCCGCCACGCTCTGTAATACGATCCATTTCGCTCAAAATAGCTTCTTCAACCAAATCGGTTAACTCCTCAATGATAAATGAACCTTGCAGTGGATTCTGGTTTTTAGCCAATCCAAGTTCGTGGTTTATAATCATTTGAATGGCCATCGCCCGACGCACGCTTTCTTCGGTAGGCGTTGTGATAGCTTCGTCGTAAGCATTGGTATGCAGCGAGTTGCAATTGTCGTAAATGGCGTACAACGCTTGGAGCGTAGTCCGTATATCGTTAAAATCAATTTCCTGCGCATGCAACGAACGACCTGATGTTTGGATGTGGTATTTCAGCTTTTGAGCCCTTTCGTCGCCACCATATTTCAGTTTCATGGCCTTTGCCCAGATAAGTCGCGCTACTCGGCCAATCACAGCATATTCAGGGTCTTCGCCATTGCTGAAAAAGAAACTCAGGTTTGGCGCAAACTGGTTGATGTCCATGCCGCGCGATAGGTAATATTCCACATAAGTAAAGCCGTTGGCAAGCGTAAATGCCAATTGACTGATCGGATTAGCACCTGCTTCGGCAATGTGATACCCCGAAATGCTGACACTATAAAAATTCCGCACATTTTCGCTTATGAAATACTCCTGAATATCGCCCATGAGTTTTAGCGAGAAATCGGTAGAGAAAATGCAGGTGTTTTGTGCCTGATCTTCCTTTAGAATATCTGCTTGAACGGTGCCTCGCACTTTTGAAAGGGTGTCTCTTTTAATTTTTTGATACACCTCAGCAGGCAGTACCATGTCTCCCGTAACGCCTAAAAGCATAAGCCCCAGACCGTTGTTTCCTTCAGGAATACTGCCTT
>CAYWNI010000195.1:0-6495 GCA_964459525.1 uncultured Lentimicrobiaceae bacterium
CAGCTTTATACTCTATTTGTTCATTAAGGTTTCTGTTTTTGGAGTTTTTTCCTTCTGTAGATTCTCTTTCTTTTTCTTTTTCTCTTTCCTGTAATGCTTTCCTTGATCGCAACAATCTGGTTTCTATTTCTCGCTGACGCTCAATTGTTTCCTGCCTAAACTCTCGACGAATAAGGTCTTCTTCCGTTTTTTGCATTTCCTGCGCAATTTTGTTTAGTCCGCCATCTCCCTGACCCTCTGCTTCTATCTGATCAATTAAATCTTGCATCTGACGTCTTATTTCGCCTTGCATAGCAGCCATTCGAGCCAGTTCCTGACTGTTGCCATTTATTCCTCCTTGACCTCCTTCACCGGGTTTTTGGCCGTTTTTTTTCATGCGCTCACCAAGTTTTTTCTGATCTCCCATAATCTCATCCAACGATGGTTTTCCGCCACCTCCCGGATTTTGACAACTGCCCTTACCACTTTTTTGGCCGGCCATCTGCATGGCTGATTTCATCTTTTTTAATGATTCGGCAAGCATAATCGAAAGATTATTGGTCGAAGTCATAGCGTATTGTTGAAACCCAAGTGACTCGCCAATACGCCTCTCCTGACTGCTTTTTAGGGCGCGATCCATATTACTGGTTATCTTTCCTGACTCATCGAGAATAAAGGGTTGAATAAAAATTTGTCGTTTGCTCAATGCCAAAAGCGAATCGTTTACAACAACAAAATTTGCTTGAAGCATTTGCAAATGTTCGATGTTGGTAATATAAAGGGGATCGTTTGGAGAGGTGTTTTTCATCTTTTCCATAAGATCTTCTTGTTCAAAGCTCATGTCGATAAGATTATCGAGCAATGTTCTCACCTGTTCGGCATCTTCGCCCATCTGTTCTGCCTTTGCTCCCTCAAAAGCCATTTTCATTTGTTCGCCTAGTTCTTTCATTTGTTCCCCGGCGTTTTGTTGATGCTCTCCAGCTTTTTTCTCTTTGCTTTTCTCTAAATCTTCTTCAGCTTTTTGCATTTCGTCATTTATCGACTTTTCTGCTGTAGTATCACTTTTTACATCAAATGGCTCTTCAAGTTGTTGGTCGAGTGAGTCGATTTCCTTTAGTTGTTCCTGAATTTCTGAAAAGGATTCTATTATCTCTTGCTGCTTTTCAATTAGCGTTTTATTTTGTAGTTGTTTTTCTTTCGTTTTTTCAGCAAGATCAACCTGTTCAGCAGCCAATTCCAAGAGCTTATCCAAAGCTTCTTCCATTTTTTTCTCCACTTCGTATTGCTTGTAAAGCTCCAGATTTTGTTCTAGATTTTCTTTCAAATCTTCACTTTTCTCCTTCATCTCCCTAAGCATATCTTCCATTTTGGCCTTGTCTAAATGCTGCATTTGCTCTTCAAGTTTTTTTAGCTCTTCCTCAATATCCGATTTAAGCAATTCGTTAAAAAGTTCCTTGAGTTGGTTTAGTTTCTCTTCAAGTTCAGGATCCGTTTTTTTGTCGATTAGCGATTCAAGTTCTTCTATTTCATCGTTGATTTTTTGAATTTCGTTTAACTGTTGACGGATGGCCAATTCT
The DNA here is from genome assembly GCA_964459525.1 of uncultured Lentimicrobiaceae bacterium. Lineage (GTDB taxonomy): Bacteria > Bacteroidota > Bacteroidia > Bacteroidales > F082 > UBA6244. The sequence goes on from CAYWNI010000195.1 coordinate 1,557, forward strand.
TTTTCGAGTAAATCTGACATCTTCTTCTTGTCCATCCAGTTAAGTTCTTTTTTTTCAAATAAATTCAAGCTGGTTTCTTCAATTTGTTGCGTTAGTTTTTCAAGTTCGAGTTTCGATTCGTTTAGTTTGTTTTTCAGGCTTTCTGACCGGTCATTAGAAATTTTTTCCAATTCTTCGGTATTTGGAAGTTGTATATAAAAGACTGATGTTCGGGTTTTTTTGTAACCGTGCAAAGCATCATTGTCGCGAACTTCAAAAAAGTATGATATTTTGTCTCCAGGTTTGTATCCGTTTTCCTGGGCAATAAACCTATAATCAAACGATTGATCTATAATTTCTTTTCTAATATCTAATGTAGTCTCGATCCAATCAGGCTGGGGGAGGCTGTCTTTACGGTATTTAAATTTTAGGTTGTAAAACCCATAGTCATCCGAAATATTCCCAAAGAAATTCCTTAACCCATATTCCCCGTTTTCATTATATTCTTTGACGTCAATTTTAGGAAAATCATCCTTAATTACCCGAACATTAAAAACAAGTGAGTCGTTTTTGCTAACATACTCGTTAACTGCGGTAAGCGAATAGGTCGAAGCTTCCGTTATTGTTTGTTCAAACTTGTATGTATTTTCATCATTTTTTAATTGTTTCAGGCTGTCGCCAAAACGCACAATAACCGCCGTGGCATTTTTGGTGAAAATTTTCCACACTACCCGTGTTCCTTCAGGAACAACCATGTCTCCTGAGTTTTCAATATAGTCATCACGTTTGTTTAGATAGCCGGGATAGGTTAAATGGGCTTCAAACCCGAAAATGATGGGGCGTGGATATACTTTAATTCGGTAGGTTTTACTTGTAAAACCAGGTGTGTTAAGCGTGAATACGATGTCTTGATTTACCGTATTAAAAGTGTATTGGTACAATCCTTTGCCTTTCTCGCCCATGCGGTACGAATATTGCCCATCGTTTATGGTAATGAAATCTGGAATTATGGTGCCTTTTGCTTCAACGTCAAGCGTGAAATCATTTTTTTGAAGTGTAGATAAATCCTTGTTTAAAATGCGCAACTCATACGGAAAGGGTTTTTCAAAATTCCTGTCGTAATTGATAAGACGTTGCGTTGGGTTGGTTATGGTGGAAGGACTAAATCCAACAACAAAAAGCAAAAGTAGGAGAGGAGGTAGAAAAAACTTTAAATATTTGCTGTTTCCTTTAAAACTAATGGCCTTTTTGAAAGGAATGGGAACCAATTGTTTCGATTTTTGATTGATGCTGGCAGCAATCAAATCGTGTTGTTCTTGGTTTATTGTTGTGCTTAATTGCAAAGTGTTTAGTAATTTATCGTTTACTTCGCCAAAGTGTTTGCCAATAATTTTCGCTGCTTCTTCGTGTGAAAGGGTTTTGCCTAAGTGCATCATTTTTAGCAATGGTAACACAATGTAATAAACCAAAACTCCTGTGCTTAAAATCAAAAATGAATAAAAAAGAATTTGGCGGGTTAGTGAACTACTCCAAGCAAAGTACTCTACTATATTTACGATCAAGAAAAATGAAATAATCATGGTGAAGCCCAACAACACACCTTTAAGTACCCTGTTTACGTAATACTTTAAAATGAATTTCCGTAGCTTCTCCAGCAATATTTCGTAATTCGATTTCATTGACAACCTCTGTTTCCCTATTTATGTCTTGTAATTAGCGTTGGCAAAGATAGAAATTCGGCGACTTCATATTTATTTATCTTAGCCGTTTGTATTTTAAGTCATTGAAATATGAAATACCATTACTTAACTAAACTTGTTTAGCATGAAACGAAAATCAATTCTTTTTATTTTACTACTTTCTTCCGCCGTCTTGTTTGCACAATGGAATCAAGATTTAAATATCGACGGAAAATGTACCCACATTCCTGACCAAAATACCAAACAGGAATTTTTTGGCCCTTATTACTGGCAAAGCCCTTATTTATTTGATTATGATGTTACTTTTTATGGTCTCGATATCGAAGTAACCAGCACATCAATTTATGTGCAAGGTAGCGGAACAATAAACGGTATTGCACTTGTTCCTTTAGACACTTTTGCCTTTGAACTGATTGCCGAACAAACCATAGATGCGATTTGGTTTAACGATGTGCAATACGTTGATTTTTTGCGCGAAGGGAGTAACGTGCTGGTTCCGGTTAGTGAAATAAATGCGGGAGATGCTTTTTCGGCACAAATTTTCTACCATGGCCAACCTCCTACCGGAGGCTTTTTTGCTGGGGTTTCAAATGGCTATTCAAGTACTTACAACAAATCGGTTACCTGGTCTTTGTCTGAACCTTTTGCTGCTAGAGACTGGTTTCCGGTAAAACAAGACCTAGAAGACAAAGCCGATTCGGTTTGGGTGTTTTTAACCACCGATACAGCTGAAATGGCTGGCTCGCAGGGATTATTGACCAATGTGGTTGATTTGGGCAATGGCAAGCACCGCATGGAATGGAAATCCAAATACCCCATTGATTATTACCTGATTTCGTTTGCTGTGTCTGATTATCAGGAGTATAACATTTATTCGCACCCCGAGGAGTTGGCTGGCGATTCAATTCTGATTCAAAATTTTATTTACGATACGCCCAGTTGCCTCGCAAACAATAAGGCTGGCATTGATCAAACGGCTGGTTTCATCGAGCTTTTTTCTGACAAATATATTTTATATCCCTTTTGGGAAGAAAAGTACGGTCACTGTTTAACCCAACTGGGTGGCGGTATGGAGCATCAAACCATGACCACTATAGGTGGGTTTTCATTTCATCTTGTGGCGCACGAATTGGGGCACATGTGGTTTGGCGACAATGTTACCTGTGCTACTTGGAGCGATATTTGGATAAATGAAGGGTTTGCTACTTATTCTGATTATTTAGCCAACGAGTTTATCATCAGCTGGGAAGCTGGAAAATCATTTATATCCTCTGCTCAAAATAATGCCATGTCTTCACCCGGTGGAAGTGTTTATATTCCTGAAGATGAGATTTATCCAGGTAATGATTGGCGTATTTTTTCTGGTCGCCTTTCTTACGATAAAGGTGCGGTAATTGTACACATGTTGCGGCATGAAATCCAAAATGACAACCTGTTTTTTGAGGTGCTGGAAACCTTCCAAACCGATTATTCATCAAGTACAGCTACCGGTGAAGATTTTAAAAATACGGCCGAGCAGGTTACCGGAATGGAGTTTGATTACTTTTTCGATCAGTGGTATTATGGCGAAGGCTACCCCATTTATGATCTGGATTGGTTTTCAACCGACAATGTATTTTATCTCACCTCCACGCAATCTACGTCGGCTTCCACCCCACTTTTCGAAATGCTGATGGAATACAGGCTGATGTTTAACGATGGTACCGACACCCTTGTAAAACTTCGTCAAACGGCTAATGTAAATACTTTTGAAATCCAACCAGGTAAAAAAGTTGGCCTTGTGGTTGTTGACCCCGAAAAATGGACGATGGAAAAAGTGAACTCGGTTATTATCGACATGCACGAAATAAATTCGCCTGTTTATTTTACGGTTGGCCCAAATCCGGTAAAAGACGAAGCTACCATTTATTTTCCCAATAGCTTGAACAATAGCATTACGCTTGAATTAACCGATTTGAGTGGCAAACGTATCTATTCTGCCGTTGTTGATGGCGAAAAAACCAAAATTAATATGTCGGAATTGCCCGGCGGATTGTACATTTTAAACGCAACTGACGGACAGCATTTTTTGCACCGCAAGTTGCTTCGATAGAAACACACACCTTTTGTTTACGACCTGGTCATCATTTGATCAGGTCGTTTTTTTTGGAAACAAAACCGAAATCAAAATGCTGCCAGAAAGAATACCTAAAATAATAAAAAGCGATTGAAGGGTGGGCATGGCATAAATGGAGTGAATCAACATTTTAACTCCGATAAAAACCAAGAGAAATGACAAGCCAATTTTTAAGAACCAAAATCGTTGCACGATATTTTCGACAAGGAAAAACAAAGAGCGCAAACCGATAATGGCAAAAATGTTTGAAAAATACACAATGTAAGGATCGAGCGTAACCGAAAAAATGGCCGGAATAGAGTCAACCGCAAATATTACATCGGTAAACTCAACCACGAGCAACACAATAAACAACATGGTGATGTGTATTTTATGGTTTTTGGTTACGAAAAACTGACCACTTTTGTCGGTTTTGTCGACATGAAAATATCTTTCGACAAACTTAATAATGGGGTGGTGTGTGGTGTCGAATTGAGCATTATGATTTCTTTCTAAAAACATTTTTGCTCCTGTAAATACCAGTAATGCGCCAAAACCATAGAGTATCCACGAAAATTGTTGAATGAGGGCGGCGCTAATGAAAATAAATAAAAAGCGCATGACAACAGCTCCTAAAATTCCCCAGAAAAGTACTTTGTGGTAATACTTTTTTTCAAGATTAAAAGAGTAAAAAATCATTAAAATCACGAATATATTATCCACCGACAGCGAGTATTCAATTAAATAACCGGTTATAAATTCTAAACCTAAGTTTTGACGGTATAGCAGTAGCGAGGCATCAAAATCGTTGTCGATTATCTTTATAGGATGATCAAATCTAGTTATTAGTTTTTTGAGATCATCCAAGTTTTCGGGGCTGTGAATTCGATCGCCGAAAAAATAAATAAATCCCCAAAAAATTAAGGCCAGCGAAACCCAAACCATAGTCCAAAAAAGGGCGTTTTTAAAAGTAACAGGTTTGTTTTCTTTGTTAAAGATCCCAATGTCAAGAAACAAAAAAAAGGTAATTATTACCAAAAAGCCTACAAACATTAATATTTCATGCCAGTTCATGGATATTTATTTTGTGGCAAATGTAAACAAGTAAACAGTATTTTAAAAGCAGTTGGGCAAGGCGTCAAATGAGGTTTGCGCAGCGTTATCC
>CAYWNI010000196.1:0-6456 GCA_964459525.1 uncultured Lentimicrobiaceae bacterium
AGTTGCAGGGTTTCTTCAGAAGTTTCCAGTTCTACAAGGGCATTTTTGTATTGAATCTCGTAAGTTTCGTATTCCGCTTTGGCAATAACCCCTTTTTCGAGCAAATCGAACTGTCTTTCGTAATTCCTTTTGGCATCTTCCATCCGAATTTTCATTACTTCCACATTCGATTTGGCATTGTTCAGGTTAATCATGTTGGGGATGATACGTATTCTGGCAATCAGATCACCTTTTTTTAATTCCTGACCTTCAACCACATAAAGCTCGTCGATAAGTCCTGATACGACAGGTTTTATTTCAATTTCCTTGCGTGGTATCACCGATCCGGTGGCGGTGGTTTTTTTGATAACGTTTGAAATTATCGGGGTTGTAGTTTCAAAAACTACGGGCTTGGTTTGCGACTTTTGGTATAAGAAGTAAATGGTGTAGCCAAAAATGCCAACCAGAACGAGTGCGCCAAGTATTTTAAAAAATGTCTTCATGTTTTTATTGGTTAAGTATTTATTTTTAAGTTTTTGATTTTATTCATCACGTAAGGCATCAATGGGTTTGATAGACACAGCCCGTTGCGCCGGAATCAGTCCGGCCAAAGCACCTGAAACCACCAGTAAAATTAGGGCAGAAATGGCTTTATTGAAATCAACCTCCGGGTGCGAAAACATTTGCCCGGTAGCCCCCGAACTTTCAATAACCCAGTTGATAAGTTCCAAAGCCCCGACACCAACAGTTAGTCCGATATAGCCAGCAATGGTGGTCAGAAAAACAGTTTCGATAACGATCTGGCTTTTGACTTCGAGCGGAGTGGCGCCCAATGCGCGTTGTATACCTATTTCTTTGGTACGTTCTTTAACCACCACCAACATGATGTTGCTGATGCCGATAACGCCGGCAATAAGCGTGAAGATGCCAACAAACCAAATCAATGCATCAATACCCATGAACAGGTTTTCCATTTTTTTATATTCGGTTTCTATGTTAAAAGCGCCGATGGCACGCTGGTCATCAGGGTGAATGGAGTGACGCGATTTCAGCACTTCTTTTACTTGTTCCAAGAGCTGCGATGCCGGATAGCCCGCCACCGCCGTCATGCTGTACCAGCCAACCCTATTGCCGAAGTTGTAGGTGTGTTGCATGGTGGTAAAAGGCATGTAAATCTGGGCATTCTCTTGTTCGCCCTGCTGGTCTCCTTTTTTTGAAGAGTAAACACCAACTACTTTAAAATAAACACCTTGTATTCGAATCATTTTCTCAATAGGGTCTTCTCCTTTGTCGAAAAGCTCATTTTTTACCCTGATTCCTATAACAATTACCTTTCTTTTGTCTTCTATATCCAATTCATTTATCAAGCGACCTTGTTCGAGGTTTACCGGATCAATTTTAAAATAATCGGGATAGTCGCCTTGTATGCTGAAACTGGCGGTTCGGTCGCCATAAACCACGTTGTTGTTTTCGTTTCCGCCAAAAACCTGCAAGCGTGGTGCGATGTATTCAATATTTGCCAAGTTATTACGAAGTGCTCGGGTATCCTCATTATCAAAGCTATATCTACGACCTCTGTGAAATCCTTTGTAAGGCATGGTGGTAGGCTGTGTCCACACGAACATGGCATTGGTGGCCATATCGCCCATGCCTTGCCGAACACCGTTGTTGAGTCCACGCCCCGAACCTAGCATGATGATAAGCATGAAAATCCCCCAAAATACACCGAAAGCGGTAAAAAAGGTACGCAGTTTGTTCTGCTTAAGAGCGAACAAAATTTCATGCCATTTATCTTGATCCAGGAGTGTCATCGTGTTTTGCTTTTATTCATCGCGCAGGGCAACTACAGGTTTCACCGAGGCAGCTCTTTTGGCTGGCATATAGCCGGCCATAGCGCCCGAAAGAATTAAAATTAGGGTTGCGCCAATAGCCACGCCGATGTTGATTTCAGGGTTTGCAAAATAATCCACATCGGGTAACGATTTGGAAATCAGCTCCAGCAGTCCCACGCCTGCTACAAGTCCCAGGTATCCAGCAACAGCAGTAATGAGTACCGATTCATGCAAGATAAGCGACACAATCGACCGTGGCGTTGCTCCCAGTGCTTTACGCACACCAATTTCTTTGGTACGTTCCTTCACCACGATCATCATGATATTGCTTACTCCTACAATGCCTGCGATGATGGTGCCAATGCCGATAACCCAGATAAACAGGCGTATGCTGGCAAAGAGGTTCATAAAGCGCTGGTAGTTTTCGATGCTGTTGAATATAAACAGTGCCCGCTGGTCGTTGGGGTTAAAAATAAGTTGCTCCGAAAGGGCCGCTTTAATTTCTTCAACTACTTCCTGACTTTGCGCTACCCCGGCATCGCCGAGCATAAGGCTCACATTGTTGATGTTGTTTCCTAAATTAAATACGCGTTGTGCCGTTGTCATAGGAATGTAAGCACGAAGTAAATCGCGGTCGTTTCCCGGATCATCAAAAACACCCACCACCTTAAAAGGCACATCGCTGAGCATAATGTATTCGCCAACAGCAGGTTTTCCTTTAAAAAGGGCTTCGTAAGCGAGCCGTCCCAAAGCTACTACCTTACGGTATTCGTGCATGTCGTTGTTGTTGAGCCACCGCCCCTCATTAATGGTAAGCGATTCCACATACCGGTATTCAGGACTGACGGCGAAAATATCAAAAGTACCGTATTCGTTTCCATACGAAAGCAGGTTGTTTCTCCATACGCGTGTTCTGCTGGCGCTTTGTTCAACATAAGGCATGGCGTGTAGTGTTGTGCGTTCTTTGTTTGTAAACTGAAGTCGTCGACCAGGTTTCATTCCTTTATATGCCTGACTGGTAACACCGGGATTTATGGAGATATAGTTTACTGCATCGCCTTCAAAGTCTTTTCGGACGCCATTTTCAAGTCCGTAGCCCGAGCCCAGAAGCAGTACCAGCATAAAAATTCCCCAGGCCACACTAAAGCCAGTGAGGAACGTCCGCAATTTATTTTTGCTGATGGTATTAAAAATTTCCTGCCATTTGTCCAGATCGAACATACGAAACTGTTTTTCTTAGTTGTTGAATTCTGCTTCTGCCAGCACACTGTTTTTTAGTTCGTGGCTGGTGTAATTATTCTCTATAAGGCCGTCTTTTATGTGGATAATGCGGTCAGTTTTTTCGGCGATGTCGGTTTCGTGGGTAACAATCACCATTGTAATTCCTTGTTTGTTAATTTCTTTGAGTAGGGTCATTACTTCTTGAGAAGTGTTGGAGTCGAGGGCGCCAGTAGGCTCATCGGCCAGAATTACTTTGGGGTTGGCTACCAGCGCACGTGCAATAGCCAGTCGTTGTTTTTGTCCGCCCGACAGCTCCGATGGCAGGTGGTGTGCCCAGTCGTAAAGTCCCATTTTATCGAGGTATTCGAGTGCGATGCGGTTTCGTTTTTTACGACCAACTTTTTGATAATACAGCGGGAGTGCCACGTTTTCGACAGCATTTTTAAAAGGTATCAAGTTAAACGACTGGAAAACAAATCCTAACATCTGATTGCGGTAGTAGGCTGCTTTTTTTTCACTCAGGTTGGCCATCAGATGTCCATCAAGATGATATGATCCCTGGTCGTAGTTGTCGAGAATACCAATGATATTGAGCAGAGTAGACTTACCAGAGCCGGAAGAACCCATGATAGAAACAAGCTCACCTTTTTTTACCAATAGGTCGATTCCCTTGAGCACATGCAGTCCTGAATGCCCCATTTGGTAAGTTTTGTGTATGTTTTTCAGATCAATCATCGTTTAATGGTCGTTTTAAGTACTTTAAGACACGGTTTAATACCATGAATTATGCCATGATGCTTAGTAGGTTTAAATTCAATTCTTTATTGAATTCAAAATGATGAGCCCTGTTCGTTGGTTTACACAAAGTGTGCGAATACGACCAGTAGTTTGTCACCTTGCTCACCTGAGTTTATAATATTATCCATCAGCATTCGTTTCTTACAACGGGCATTTTTATAGCTTTGTTGTTTAATCTGAGGTAATTTCCGTGAATATATACACTCAAAAAAAACGGTGGAAAGCACTGTTGGTAGTTTTGGCACTCATGATAATTGGGGGTTCTGTTTTTTATACCCATCTGTTGGTTAGTAAGTTTGCTACCGAAGAGCGAAAAAATGTAAGACTTTGGGCCGCTGCCGTGCACCGAAAAGCGGAACTTGTTAGGTATACCGAGTCGTTTTTTGGTCAGTTGCAAAACCAAGAACGAAAAAGGGTTGAGCTTTTGGCCAATGTGTACAAAATATTGCTCAGCGACAAGCCCCTTAACGATGAATACCCAACGCTTTTACTTGAAATTATTGAGCAAAACAAAACCATTCCGATCATCCTCACTGATGCCCATGGAAAAATCCTCGATGCCCGAAACCTGAGTCCTGAACAAGATACCCTCAAAACCCTGAATGGCGCTCTCAAAGAAGAGTTTTCAGCCTATAAACCTATTGCGGTATCACTTTCGCCATTTGAAAAGCAATACCTTTACTATCGTGATAGCCATTTTTTTACTGAGCTTAAAAAAGTGCTCAACGATTATATTAGCTCGTTTATGTCGGAAGTGGCTTTAAACTCTTCCAGCGTGCCTGTAATAATTACTGACAGCGCCCGAAGCAAAGTTATACAGTTTGGCAACCTGAACGACATACGCATGACAGACCCTGATTATGTACAGGAAAAGTTAAACGAAATGGCTGACGAAAACAGACCTATCGTGGTGAATTTTGCCGATCAGGGAACAACCTATATTTATTACCAAGACTCAGAGATTCTTACGATCATGCGATTTTTCCCCATAGCACAGATCCTCATTATCGCAGTTTTTGCCCTTGTAGCCTACCTTTTGTTTAGCTATGCGCGAAAGTCGGAGCAAAACCGAGTGTGGGCTGGTATGGCCAAAGAAACTGCCCATCAGCTCGGAACGCCTTTATCGTCAATTATGGCCTGGATGGAGCTACTAAAACTACCCGATGCCAACCTCGATCAAATTGCTGCTGAAATAGAAAAGGACGTAACTCGACTGGATGTAATTACAAAACGTTTCTCCAAAATTGGATCGGCAGCAAAGCTTCAAACTGCTGATTTGGTTCAAATTCTGGTGGATAGTTTAGACTACCTCAGACCACGCACCTCAAAAAAGGTGACCTATAACCTTAATATTCTGCCTGTGGGCGAGGTTCTTATTCCGGTAAACGGCGAATTGATCAGCTGGGTTATTGAAAACCTTTGCAAAAATGCTGTCGATGCCATGAACTCATCGGGAAGCATTACCCTCACATTGACCGAAGACATAAAGCATGTTTTTATCGATGTAACCGACACGGGCAAAGGCATTTCAGTTTCCGACCAAAAAATGCTTTTCCAGCCTGGTTTTACTACCAAAAAGCGGGGCTGGGGGCTGGGCTTATCGCTTGCCAAACGGATTGTTAAAGAGTATCATCGCGGAAAGATATTTGTAAAAAATTCTGTTCCCGGCAAGGGAACCACATTTCGTATTGTACTCAATAAACATTGAAAAGTGTCTTTATCAGGTCAATATGATGAAAAAAAACAATAATTTTTTTCTTATCGGTGTATCAGCATCAAATAAATATTACTTTTGGCCTATATTTCAATTTATTAATTAGTATAACATGGATATTTTTGTTGGTAGTCTTCCTTTCAGATTAAGCGAAGACGATTTAAGAGGCGAATTTGAAGCTTATGGCGAAGTAACCTCAGCCCGGATCATTACAGATAAGTTTTCGGGAAAAAGTAAAGGTTTTGGTTTTGTTGATATGCCAAACAGCAATGAAGCTGAAGAAGCTATCGAAGCATTAAACGGTAAAGAAATTATGGGTCGCCCAATCGTTGTGAACGAAGCACGTGAAAAACGTGATGACGACAGACGTGGCGGCGGCGGCGGCGGCGGTGGATACCGTGGCGGCGGCGGCGGTGACAGACGCGGCGGCGGCGGTGGTGGATACCGTAGAGACTAATCCCTCCCCAAAAAGTTGACTGTTTCTGAAATTTGAAATATTCATGAGATTGGTTCATTCTGAGCAAACAAAACAACGTTTTTGCTGGTTCACCTAAGTCTAACCATCCACGAAGTAACTTATTCCGGACAGCGTAAAAATTTAAGCCATTTGTTCTATAGCAATGTAGAACAGATGGCTTTTTTTGTGCCGTTTTTTTTCAAGTATTGTGCTTTCCTCCAAGTAGTTTAGCGGCAAGGTTGATATACCTATATCTATGCTTGGTTTATTTAATTGAGAGGGGCAACAATAACCAAATGCTCAAGACAAACCCAAAAGAAGACGACGACTTACTTCAGCAGCCAAGTGCTTGAGATTAATTAAAAACAAAACCTAACAGGTTTTTAAGACCTGTCAGGCTTGAAAAAACAAATAAATTAAGGTAATTCGATTGAGCATAGGAGAATAATTGTTTT
>CAYWNI010000197.1:0-6444 GCA_964459525.1 uncultured Lentimicrobiaceae bacterium
ATCCGGAAAGGCTCCAGCGACATATTGGGTAAGTCGTTGGAAGCTGAGAAAGCAAAACCATCAGCAACCAAGAGGGTATCGCCAACAGCAAGGTCACCATAAAAAGCTGAGTCGCCAGTAACTTCGATGTATGGGCTGGTGCTGCTGAGTATGCTGTAAACACCAAAACCATTTTCAACACCAATGTTCGAGAGGCTTATCGACAAGAGAATGTCTTCGGCATAGTCCAATAAACCATCGCCGTTGCCACCTTCCGCATCGTTGAGTATTTTGCCGGTAATCGCCATAAAAGGGCCAAGCTCTGGGATAATATCGACGGTACTTATATGTGGGCGGTAGTTGTATGCTGTAATTACAAAATCAGCAGTCCCAAGTTCGGTAAGCGCATCGAAAGTTATGGTTGCCATTCCACCTGAAACAATAGCTGTTCCCAAAATCTCACCATCAAGGGTAAGTGCTGCTTTCGCTCCGTTTACGTTACAAGTTACGCTAAGACTTGATTCACCAACATGCAATTCATTGGGGTAACTTGCTGAAATATTTTGGGGAATAGAAGTACGAATAACCAAAGAAGGATCGCCAAAAACAGTCCATGTATCGGTCATTTCGTTGCCCGCAGAGCCATATTCATCATTCATCAGCATACATCCGCTCATAGAAATGCCAGCAAAAGAACGCTTTATATTATCGGTATAAGCTTCGGTAAGAATATCATTCATTTCATCCTGTCCGGCCATGGGAGGATTCCAGTCTTGATTAATTGTCGACATCAAAGTTGCGATGGCACCAGTAGGCTGGTTGTTGTCTTCGGCACGCATCCATGCTTCCGCAAAACAAGTATTTCCCACAAAGTTACCGTTTACACATGCAACAGAAAATATAAAAGGAAGTTTGCCAACATTTACCAGCTGATTGACATTGGTGCTACTAAATCCGGATGTGCTCCAGGAAGTGTTGCTGCCATGCCCTGTGTAGTTGATAATGGTTGCTCCTGCATTAATTCCCTGCGCTACCAAAGAGGATGATGGGTTTCCAGAAGCATCGTTTCCTCCCTGTGATCCATCAAAATACTCATAAGCATAGTTGTAGGTATAAGGAATGAGTTTTTCATTGCCGATTTTTCGTATATGTTGGTAATCGTATTCACCATCATCACCAGGCCCCTGGCTTGAAGCCACACCTATAAGTTTGCGGTACCAAGAAGTATCTGCAATCGGGTTTTGCTCATATTCCAAAACACGTTGCACTTGGGTAGAAACATGTCCAACATTTTCAGCTGAAAAACGCCCACAAAACACATCTGGGTAATGATCGTTACCAACTATGTAAGTATAGTTGTTGTCAGAATCGTTTCCTCCAGTACTGGAAGATGGCACTTGTTGCGAATCGCCAACCAACAGCACATAAGCCAAACCGGTGGTGTTATAGTAGTCAGCAATATATGTTTTAATGGCTGACGACCCACCAATGGTAGCCACATCAACCAACTCAACATGCATACCTGTTTTTATTTTCCAATCAACAAAAGGCTGTATTGCATCCATAAAATCAGCGTAGCAGATAACAAGCATATTGCCTTCTTCTTCCACCGGAACATAACGACTACTGGCGGTGTAGTTAATAAAGTGACGTGAGTAAATTTGATTGAACTGATCAACTACTTTGCTCATGTTTTCAGGAGCGTTAAGCACATTCACCTGACTGAGACCATTTTCAGTAATTTCAAGAGTAATGTCGTAATAAACACGCAACACCTTTGAAACAGGGTTATACTGAAAAGGCTGAATGAGCAAGGTTTGTCCACGCATATCGCGCATGATGTAAGGCTCACGCAACGTAGCTATCTCTCCAGGATAGAATGCATCTGTAGCATATTGTTTACCAAAAGAATAAGGAACTGTTTCCGGGTCGATATCTCGTGTAAAATTACCTTTTGAAGGGGCGATAAGCACATTTTGGTATTCTTTGTAAGATGAGCTTAGCACAACAGCCTCCATTTTGGCATGGTTTGGAATAACAAGCGATGTAGCCATAAGTGGCAAATCAGGAGCGCCTGCTTGCAAAATTGGAGCGCCTTCGGCAAAAACAACCTGCATTGAAACACCCTGTTCGGTTTGTACTTCCTTAAAATAGTAACCCGACAAACTGAACTCAAGCGTTGTAGCATTTGATTTTGTTTGTATTAATTTAATGGCTGAAGCTTCGGTTGAGTTGCCCACAACCTGAACCCAGTCAGCGGCAAACAATCCGCTAAAACTAAGTGCTAAAACAAATAATAGAAGAATTCTTTTCATTGAATATTAGTTATTTATCTTTAAAATAAAATTTAGTTGTTTATAATAATTTTCGTTGACATTTTTTGTTGCGCCGACTCTATTACCAGATAGTATACCCCATTATTGAGACTACTCACATCCATAGTTCCAACTATGCTTCCTGAATCGTTTTTCAAGCTGTTAGCGGGTTTTAAAACAGTACGTCCAAGCATATCAAGTAATGAAACGGAATAAGTGGAAAGCTGATTGTCTTGAAGAGTAATGTACAACGATCCAGAAGCAGGATTGGGATAAACACGCAACTCAGCTGTCATTTCAGACTGGGTTTGAACGTCAGTCCAAACAAACGGAATGTTGAAGAAATAGAGTATTTCGGCCATTATTTCATCTTTGGTGCTGGTGGCATTGTCGACCAATCCGCCAAATTCAAAGGATGCACCTACGGTTTTATATACTTCATTTTCGTATGAAATAGCAACATCGTAACCAACACTTTGGTTAGTAAACAATGCCACCGAATACATATCAGGTATCAGGTGGTCGATGTAGTTATTGTTTCCATCGTAATCAAATTCATATCCGGCAGCAAAAGAGTTCTCCATTCCTGTAACAGTTGACAAGTCACCAGAGCCGTCTGCAGTTCCAGTTATATGGAACATAGCATGACCAGCGGTTTGCGTGTCATATGCCCAAGTATCGCCACCTTCCATATACACACGACCCCCGTTTTCCAAGAAAACAGCCAATTGATTTCCTTCAAAGGCGTTCAGCTCATAGTTATTGGGATACGTACCCAAGCAAACAAACAAACTCTGATAAAGACCCAGATCGTCAGGCATTGAGGTAGTCATTTCACCACCAACAGTAAGCACTTCAAAACACGACATCATGGCCTCTGGAGAATCATTTGTCTGCGCCAGATCGATCACCAATACAGGAATTTGTCCAATTACCAAATTGAAAATACCGGTTGCAGAAATGTCAAAATCAGCAATAAAATCAATTGTTTGCTGTGCAGTAACACCAGCAGGAGCATCCATCGAAACGGTAACGCTGTAACGTTGGCTTTTTATAGAATCAGACTCCATCTTATCATAAGATTGTTGTGCCTGGTTTATGGTGAGGTATGGGCTACCTGTTGATAGTTGACCCAGTACATTTCTGGCAAAAGCAGATCCTGTGTTTTTTAAACTGATTTCCAAATCAGCAGTTTCACCGGGATCCAATTTTCCATTGTTATTGCCCTGACTATCGTCAACCATTACATTTTGGTATATCAAAACCGGCGCATGACCCATATCTACAAACGACGATTCAAACTCGTCACCAGTTGAAATAGTAGCTTTAACACTAAACAAAAGAGTCTCTAAATCAGGGATATCGTCGGCAACCGTAAAGTTAACGGGCAATGGCGACTCAACACTTTGACCAGCAGGAATATTGCCAAAATTGACAATGTTATTTGTTAAAGTAATGTATGGGTTATCCGTTGTTAATTCCACTTCAACATCCATAGCATCTTCAGCTCCAACGTTCTCCATAGTGAGTAAAACAACCTCACTTTCATGGTAAGTAAATCCCAATCCGCTTACGTTATGGCTCGAATAAACCACAAAAGGACCTTCTGCCGGGATCACCTGAATGGTAGCAATGTGTGGCTGATAGTTTTGAGCTGAAACAACAATTTCAGCATCTCCCGGAGTCACAATCGACTCAAAATCTAGCACTAACATTCCAGAAGCATCGGCAATGCCCATGCCTTTCAACTCATTATTCATCGAAAAGCCAACATAGGCATAGGGAACGGCTGTAATAGTAATGGAAGTTTGGCCAATGGTAATAACAGCTGGGTGATTTACAGTCATTGGTTCTGGTTCAGAATAATAAATCATCAATGATGGATCGCCCATCAGGTTGTATATATCCCAATAATACTGTTCTAGGCTTGAGCCACTTTCGGTAACAGCCATGTTTCCGGCAAAAATATGCTGTGCCATGGTGGTGTACCATTCGCCGAAAGGCTCGCCATGATCATGAAAAGCACGGTCGTAGTTACCCAATCCAGTTTCTTCGTAAGAAGGTGGGTTTTCGGAGATTTCTCCCACTCCTACTCCAAAATGATAATCTTCATCCCAGTAGGTGCTGTTCGACCCACCGATATAACCTACTGCACCTTTGTTGGCGGCACGTACAATCTCTTCACCAAAACAAGTGGTCTGATATTCGCTCGATGAGCAACAGTTTCCAATAAGCAATCCGTATTGACCATCATTATTGAGATCAGCAATATCGCTGATGCTAAAGGAAGGATCAGCCCAACCACCGGAGCCACAATGTGCTGTGTAGTTAGCAAAACCAACACCATCGCTTACATTTTGGCGCATATTGGCCGCATTGCTACCCGATTCAGGATACAAGTATGTATGTGAGAATATATCGTGTGCTTCGTTGAAATAGTTAATCGTACCATAGTTTACTTGTCCGTTACCATGGCTGGCACCAAACGAACCATCCATACCAGCGACCATAACCACTGTGTCCATGTATGACGGATTAGCCAATGTATATTGTTCGTATTGTAGTGTTTTGTCGATATAGGGCTGCAACTGGGCATCGTTTTGGGCAGAGAAACGGCCATAAAATATTTCCGGAAACAGGTCGCCTGTGTACTCAACATAGTTTCTGTCGGTAACACCGTCGCCATTATTCCACGCGGGAATCTCACTCACATCGCCAACAAATAGCACAAATGATGGTGCAGGATCTTCAGGAGTTCCGGCATCGTATAATCCCTGCAAATAGGTTTTAATCTCTGAAGTAGTATTGCCAATTTCATCAGTATACGCTTCAACCACGATAAAACCTTTACGTGTTTTCCATTCAACAAAAGGCTGCAGTTGTGCTTCAAACATCGGATCGGAAACAATCACATACTTTACTGGGTAGCGGGTTAGGTTTTCGCGTGAAGCAACTGGAACATAGTTCAACAAGTTGCTATAAGGAGCTGTAAAATAAGGTGATACTAATCTGGCTTTTTCGTTGTAGGTAGAAGCTAGGTCAGCTTCTTTTATTTGTATTTCAAAACGTAGATTCTCGTATACACGTATCGTTTGTTTTACAGGATTATATTGTACTGGCGCTATTTCCACACGTGCAATATTCACACCACGCATCTGCCCCAGAATGGTAACTGATGCAAGTTCATTTTCCTGAAATCTATCTTGCTGATAGGCTTGGTTATTGATTTCAAAATCAAAAGAAGATCCGCACTTTGGCTGTGAAGGTTGCACAGGAATTAAAGGATGGTTTGCTCCTAACGACTTTAAATCATATTCTTTTACATCATAGCTCAAAACATGAACCTCAACAACAGCCTGATGGGGTAATTCGATTAGCTGACGCTTCACCGGCACTTCAGGTTTCCCAACAGACAGATTGTAGGTGTATCCGGGTAATGACAAACGAGAAAAAGAACCATCGGTTGTTTCAAGTTTTTTTATCCCAATTTCACCAACAGTATTCTGAAAAACAAGTCTTTCAGTGGAATTGGTTTGTAACTCAAGTGAAGTTTTACCGGCACCTGCCTGAGCAAAAGAAGCCTGCATAAAGGCTAACATCAAAAATGCCACAAAAAATATGCGGCCTGTCAAATGATTAAAGATTTGCATAAAATATGATTTAAAAATATGTGATATTATATAATTATTATTTCCTATTTATTAAATTCTGACAGTTTATAATGACAATATCTATATAAAAAAGGTTGTATCACTTTCATACTATTCCCTTTCAGCAATTACTTCAAAGCCAACAGAATGATCAACAATAACTGTGTCGGCTTTGTAATGGTAGGCTTTGGCAGAGCCAGTCAGTCGATTGCTCGACCCATTTAGCGCAAGTGTTATGGCCAGCGACTTTGTGGAACCAGGAACATTGATATAATATGCGTTGTCGTTTTTTAAAGCTGTAAACGAAATCTGGTAATAATCAGGCACATCAACCTCAATTTTCAATCCAGTTTCTGAGATGGCGCTTACCACCACATTGGTCGTAAGATCGAGATATTGCACATTAGTTAGACCATTGTAGTAATCGCCTATACCGCTGTAGTTGCCCACCCATTGCGCTGCACTACAGTCCTGACAATAGTTCCATTCCGATTTACTTT
>CAYWNI010000198.1:0-6410 GCA_964459525.1 uncultured Lentimicrobiaceae bacterium
CAAAAATGTTTGGTCTTCGATGGGGGTAGCAATGTAAATATTTTACCAAAGGGTTCATTGTCGAGGTGCAATAAAGTCTCTTCAAAAAGCCAAAAAACTCCAGGATTCCAGTGATGACTGAAGCCAATAATATCAACTTTAACCCCTACCTGAGAACGGGCTCCAACCATTAAATCAAGATTCCAGTTTTGGGTAGCAGTAAGCAATGTAGCATCAACTTTGGCACATCCTGTAACATTTATTTTTGGTCCCGCAACACCATAGAGCAGCAAAGCTACTTCAGGGCCAACATGGGCTTCAAATTTAGCGCCGGCGGTTAGGTTTGGAACTACATAATCAGTATGAAATGTTTTCTGTGCTATTTTATCCCATCCATGAGCATCAGTATATTGCACACCGAGTTTGCCCTCAAAGTTTTCGCTGGCAGAGGCAGTATAAACGGCTGTTATTGAGCCATTCATTTCCACAAACAATTCAATTTGAGGTACAAATACCACCGGAACAGGGCCTACCATAAACGTCCAGGGAGTAAAGTAAAACTTGGCAAGCGATATCCTTTTGTTGATGCCTGCTCCGGCCTCTGATACACACATAACAGAAGCGCTTTGATTTATTTCGACACCCGATTCAAATAGATCGATCACAATTTCGGGGGGTAGGTTTAGTAAGTCGGTATGCCACTTAAAATCAAAAAAGAATTCGATATCCAAATCGGTATGGCCGGAGATAGTGATTTTGCCATTTTCGTTTTCAAAAACCTGATCGTAGTCGAACGAAAACACGGTGAAATCGGTATTTTTAAGGTTTTGAAGGGTTACTCCCTCTGCCAGATCGTACGATTTTACTTGGGCCAAGGTGACTTTGCCTGTATTAAAGTTGATTTTTCCATTGGTAAAAGCTTCGGTCAGGGTTGCCTGTTCGGTATTTACCATCACTTCTCCATCTTTGCTATTGCTTATGGATGTTACTTTTCGGAGGTATCCGTTGGAAGCCATGGACGAACAGCTGTCAACCAAAATATCGCCCACCTGCAAGTTGGACGAGAGGTCACTACTTCCACTCATCACGATAGTGAAGTTGCTCGTGTCGATGGACGAGATGATGGCACGCGTAGCCTGATCCATCACAACGGTGTTCTCAGCAACGATGATGTCACCTGTAGGTGTTGGTTCTGGTTCAGGATTTGAAGGCGTGTCTTTTTTACATCCTGAGGTGAAAAGGATGACAATTATTGTAAGAAACAGGATAGATTTTCTCATTATTATTTTTTTAGTTTGTTAAAACAAAGACTAGAACTCTGAAAAACAGGGTTTGGTAGAATAGATTATTTAAGCTCGCTTATGGTATATTCTATTTCGGCTCCATAAAGCCAACCGGCATCTGAAGCACCGTGACCAGTAAACTCTGCTGTTATATAATAGAAATAACTAGTATTGTTGATAGATGGAGATATAATTGATAAGTCATCGTATTTTGTAGTAGCAGTTACTACAACTGGAGATGCTGTAATTTGAGCCATATTTTCATCATGGGTATTTATCGGACTTCTTTCCTTAAGGGATACGGTTATAGATTCATCCCAGCCACCATAGTAAATACTAAATTTTGTAACAATTGCTCCTTCCGGTAAATAAACCCCTGCTTGTAAATTATAAGCACCGTTACCATCATCATTTGTAATACTCCAATACCCATCAATATTAAAAGCCATTTTATCAGCATCCTGATTAGTTGACAAGTCAAATGACGCTGCAGGAATTTTCATTATTTTGGTTTTAGCCGAAGCATAAGCGTAATCACCTGTAACCACCATATCACCACCTGCTGTAATATCACCACCAGCTATAACATCATCGGTGGCTTCAACATCATCACCGGCAATTACATCTGTTTGGGTAGTTACTGTTGAAAGTATATCAAGGCTACCATTAATTTCAACTTGGTTGGTTGAAAAATCGCCATAAATAAGTGGGTTTTCTGTATTTGAATTATCGATATATAATTTATTACTTCCTGTTTCATCATATCCGGCATATCGCCCGATAAAAACATTACCCGAACCTAAGGAATTGTAGCCTGCCATACTTCCAATGGCCGTATTTTCGTTGCCACTTACGTTGGAATACAGTGCTTTGTAGCCAAAGGCAGTGTTTTCATCTCCGGTTTGATTTAAAAATAAAGAACCGAAACTAAAGGCACTATTGTAGGTGCCTGAAGTAGTTGAAAATAAAGCATTCAATCCGAACGACGAGTTATAATCTCCATCCACAACATTGTAGGAAGCCTTATAGCCGAATGCTGTATTACCATCGGCGGTGGTGTTACTGGTAAGCGAATATGCTCCGGCAGCTGTATTTTGTTCTCCCTCGGTATTTGAATCTAAGGCAAATGCTCCAATTGATGTATTTCCACTGCCGGTTGAATTAGCTTTAAGTGCTTCCATTCCTACAGCAGTGTTTTGCGAACCTAATGTATTTGAATAAAGAGTTTTTGAACCAATAGCTGTATTTTCAATACTTTCAACGGAAAGTGTTGACCCATTTCCATTCCAATACAACGATTGATAACCAATAGCAGTAAGATTATTCTTTGTGGTACTATTTAACAACGCCTCTTTACCAATAGCAACATTTGCATTTCCTATGGTATTGTATTGCATAGCGCCATAACCGGTAGCAGTATTTGAAATTCCTGTCGAATTGGTTTTAAGTGCCTGAATACCTACACCAGTATTAAAATTAAGTCCATCATTATTTATACCTGACTCATCGCCAAGAAATAAATCTGCGGCATCGGCTTCTGCATCAGTCAGATCATTGATGCTTGTTGCATATACTGTTGAGGATGACCATGTTGCAGCACCATTTTCATCGGAAGTTAGCACCCTTCCAGCTCCGGGGTTTCCACCAGTAATTTTAATTTGCCCGGCTACTTCCAGTTTTGTGCTCGGGGTAGTCGTTCCAATCCCAACATTTCCAGATACATTATTCACAATCAGTTGAGGAACTCCTTCTGTGCTACCGATCGCAAAACCAGCATTGTCTTTTGTCCAGATATATGATCCGATGGCATCTCCCAATTCATCACTGCCAAGATGGATATACGAATCGCTACCTTCGGAAACCAAACTCAAATTCCCATCTCTGATGCTGAGTTTTTGACTCGGATTGCTTGTGCCTATCCCAACATTTCCAGAAACATTTAAATCGGTACTGATATTTAAATCGCCATTTATATCAACCTGGTCTGTCGAAAAATCACCACCAATTAATGGGGTTGGCGAGTTGGAGTTTTCGATGTATAATTTGTTATCCCCTGTTTCATTGTACCCTGCCATATATCCCAGAAAAATGTTGCCTGATTTATTATGAACTGGTGAGCCTGCACCTGCCCAATAACCAACAATGGTATTGTTGTTTCCCTCCTGATTATAATAATTTGCCTTTCGCCCGATGGCAACATTTCTACTTCCAGTTGTATTACTGAACATTACTAAACTTCCAACCGAAGTATTATGTGCTCCGGAAGTATTAGAAAAAAGAGACTGGTAACCAACAGATGCATTATAATTATCACCATCATCATTTGTTCCAGAACTATTTCCAAGAAAAAGGCTTGTTCCATCAAATATGGCATCACTGAGGTCGTTAATTTCTGTCGCACCACCCATAGCATGGCTTTCCCATGTTGCATTTCCATCAACATCCGAAGTCAGCACTTTATCAGCCCCCGGATTTCCTCCGAGAATCTTTATTGTTCCCGAAAGGTTTAAATCGCCATTTATATCAACCTGATCTGTCGAAAAGTCACCTCCTATAAGTGGGGTTTCCGACTCGGAGTTTTCAATATAAAGTTTGTTATCACCTGTTTCATAGTATCCTGCTGCATAACCGAGAAAAATATTACCCGATTTACTATGAACAGCAGAGCCTGCACCTGCCAGATACCCAATTATGATATTGTTATCTCCCTCTTCATTATAATAATTTGCCTTCCAGCCAATAGCAATGTTTCTGTTTCCGGTTGTGTTATATTGAATTGCCTGAGCACCGAGTGCTATGTTGTAGTCACCACCAGTATTTGACTTTAAACTCCAAAAACCAACCGAAGTATTATGCAAACCAGATGTATTAGCATTCAATGACTGTTCTCCAACAGCAGTATTATAATTGTTGCCATCATCATTTACTCCTGTTCCATTTCCCAGAAAAAGGCTTGATCCATCATAAACACCATCACTCAGGTCATTAATCTCTGAAACACCCGGTGCTTGAGCTTCCCAAGTAGCATTTCCATCAGCATCGGAGGTTAATAATTTACCAACTCCCGGTGTGCCTCCCTCTATTTTTATTGTACCCGATAAGTTTAAATCGCCATTTATGTCGACCTGATCTGTTGAGAAATCACCACCAATTAAAGGATCAGGAGTTGAAGAGTTATCGATAAATAACTTGTTATCGCTTGTGTTATTCTCACCTGCCCTGTTCCCCAAAAAAACACCACCACTTACACTATTTAAATAGATCCCCTTTCCTGCAAAAGTACCAACAGCAGTGTTTTCGCTACCAGTTATATTGTATATGTTTGCACCATAACCCAAATTTGTATTGTTATCTCCTGTGGTATTGTCCCTGCTTGACAAAGAGCCGAGTGATGTATTCCACTCACCACTGGTATTATCTTCCATCGCTTGGTTACCTAAGGCCACGTTGTTATTACCTGATGTATTTGCAAAAAGTGACCCCTGCCCAACAGCAGTGTTCTTATAGCCTACTGTATTCCTGTTAAGGCTTTGAAAACCGACAGAAGCATTTTCGGTGCCTGTTGTATTATACTCCATAGATTTTTGGCCAATTGCAGTGTTTTTGTTTACAGGACCAACATCGTTACCTCCTGATCCATTTCCAAGAAAGATACTTGATCCATCATTTATTCCATCGCTTAACTCATTGATTTCCGTTGCTCCACTACCGCCACTAATTTCTACCCATGCTGATTGTGAACCATCGTAATACCAAAAACTATTGGTTGTGGTATCATAAACCAACAAACCTGCCACCGGAGTTATATTTGTCGTCCGATCTGCGGTCGACATTCTAGGTATTAGCACGCCTTTATCGTTACTTGAAATATCAAGTATGGCTGAGGCGTTTGGAGCTGAGCCTGTTTCGTTTATCGCTACCTGTGCATGTGATGCGCCAACAAATAAGAGAATCGCTGCTGCTAAAAGAATAATTTTTTTCATTTTTATGGGTGCTAGTGATTTTATTTTTTGAAAAACCCCTATCTCCATCCCGCGGAGAGCGGGATGGAGCTGACCAAATTTCCTACCTTTGATTTTATTATGAATAAGGGGTTTTTTCATTTTCTTTAACTTATGCTAATGGGTTTGGTAATATGCTCGCCGTCGATGTTTATTTCCAAACGGTATTTGCCTTTTTCTTTCGGAGTATCCATGTTTAAGAAATTGGTTTGCTTAAAGCTGGTTTGCTCTACAGGTTCTGTTTTATTACCAGTTTTCCATACTTCTATTTTTCCGTTTTCAACTATTTGGTTAAATGCGACAAAAACCGAGTTTCCAACAACATTTACAATACACTGATTCATGTGTCATTAATTTTTGGCAAACATAAGGCGTTGATGGATCGCACACCAATATTTGTGGTAGGCAAAAGGTATGCAGGGTAGATTTTTTTGGTATGTAAACAGTAGGCATTTGCCCTTTTTGTTTATATAACATCTTGTTAAACTGACTTATAAACTATAATGAGCTGGAGTGTTTTAAAATGGTATTAATTGTTGTTGGTGTTATTGGGGTAATTTGTATTTTTGATGAAAAGCCTGTAATCATGACGTTCTCCTTTCAAGATGCACACCAGTTTAAGCCTAAACTACAGTTTGCTGTGGTAATCCTTTTAACTCTAATATTTCCTTTTTTACTTCATTCGCAATCTGTTGATGGCCTTGAAAGGTATTCTTATGAACAAAAAATGGAATTGCTGGATAGTTTGTTTAATCAGGAAATCAAATTAGACCCAGCGAAAAGTCTTGTTCTCGCCAAAAAGGCCTACGCCATTTCTGTTGGAAAACAAACTCAACATGAGATTAGATCTGTTGGTAATCTTTATAAAGCTTATGATCGCTTAAAAAAATACGATTCAGCTGATATTTATCTTGAAAAAGGTTTGATTTTGAGTTCAGCTGCAAATGATACGATAGATATGTTGGAATTCTTAACCAATTTAGGCTGGAGTTATTTTTATCGTGGCGACTACCATCAGGCTACCGCTTCGTTTGCGCAAGCCATTTCCATATTTAATAGCTACTTAAGTAATCATCCGGATAGTCAAGAAATTAATCCGATGAATTATGCCAAGTTACTCAACAACAAAGCCACCGTATATTTTAAA